>JBJFEF010000159.1:0-7454 GCA_051890435.1 Muribaculaceae bacterium | reverse complement strand
GGAGATTGAAGACGAAGGCGAAATATATGAGAGCATTGAAGATATATGGCCCGACTATCCGAGCAAGGACGACTTCTTCTTCGACGAAGAGGAGTATTGATCGATATTTCAATGTGAATGTTGAATAATCAATGGTCAAGCGAAATGTTATTTGTTTGGCCATTGTTGTTTATATGTGAACAGAAAAAAACGGATTGGGGGTACGGCGCAAAAACGGGCTGTGTCGGGATTGGGAGTACGACGCAGCCCGGTTTTTGCGGGGGTGGATTAGGTTTGCGGGGGGGATTAGAGATTGCCGGTGGCTTTTTGGTAGGCGAGGTAGGTGAGGTAGAGCTGGTAGCGCGAGGTGATTTGGGTTTCGTAGGCTTGCTGCCACAGTGTCTGTGCCTCGAGGTTATCGCTCAGTGTTTCAAGTCCCACGCGATACTGGCTGTTGCTCAGGCGTCGGTTCTCGTCGGCTTGGGCAAGTGAGCGGTCGGCAATGTCGCACTCCATTCGGGCTTCGTCGAGGTTGTTGATGGCTTGGGCAAGTTCAAGCATCATCTTCTCGTTGAGGTTGTCGCGCTCGAGCTGTGATTGCTGCAAGGCGGCTCGTGCCGAACGCACCTTGTTGCTGCGCTCGCCAAAGTGGAACAGTGGCACCTGCACATTGAGCAGCACCGAGAAGCCACCGTTGTCGAAGAGATAGTTGTCGCGCACCTTCACGCCGTGGGTGTAGGCATATCCGGCCTGTACTCCCACCTTTGGGAGCAATTCGCTGCGGTTGAGCTTCACTTGCTGCTCGGCGATAGCCACTTTGTGCTCCAGAATGGCATATTCCGGACGCTGTGTGATGTTGAGCGTTTCCTCGCGATTTACGGCGGCAAGCAAGCCGGGCAGAGAGTCGGCAACGGTGATGTCGTCGGTGAGTGGTCGGCCTATGCAGTGGCACAGGTTCATGCGCGCCAAGCGTATGGCATTCTCAGCCTTGCGCAGCTGCAGCTCGCTCTCATTGAGCTTCACTTGCACCTTCAGCACATCGTTTTGGGGTTTCAGCCCATGGCGATAGGCACTCTCCACGTTACGGAGCAGCTCGGCAAGCAAAGCGTTGTATTTTTCAGCCACTTTGCGCATTTCGGTGGCGCGCACCAGCAGCACATAGGCATTTTCGGTGTTGAGCACCACATCGCTTGCGGTGAGGCGCTCGTTTTCAATGCTCATTTGCTCCGATAGGGCTGCAATGCGGTTGGCAGCGATGATTTTTCCGCCTTGATAGATGGGTTGCTTCACCTGCACACCGGCCGAATACACCAGCCCAATCTTGTAGTCGAAATCCATGCCCGGAAACAGCGCATAGCGGCCGTCGAATTGCGGCACACCGTCGGCACCGGGCACAAAGGTTGGCAGATTGCCTCCGGGAATGGATAGCACGCCGTCGCCGGTGTGATAGAGGGCGTTGCCCGAGGCGCTGAAGTCGGGCAGATAGAGGGCTTTGTAGCTCTTTCGCATATATCGAGCCGATGCGGTCTGCATTTTGGCGGCAGCCACCTCCTTGTTGTGCTGCAAGGCAAGAGTGCGGCATTGCTCCATGGTGAGCACATCTTGTGCCGTCATCGAAGCCACCGACGCCGTGGCTGCCACAGCCAGCACATATCGCTTTATGTTATTCTTTATCGTCGTCGTCATCTTCATTTAGTAACTTTTAGTTTGAAAAACAGTGCATAGAGCACCGGTATAAACACGAGAATCATCACCGAGCCCACAAGCAGTCCGCCCATGATTGCCGCAGCCATAGAGCCAAACATTGCATCGGGCAACAGCGGTATCATTCCGAGGATTGTGGTGAGCGAAGCCATCATCACCGGGCGCAGGCGGCTCTTCGAGCTTGCTATCAGCGCCTCGGTAGGCTCAATGCCCGAGGCAATTTCGAGCGATATTTCATCCATCAGCACAATGCCGTTTTTCACAATCATTCCCACAAGACCCAGTGTTCCCACTATCGCTACGAAGTCGAAAGTCTTGCCTGTGATGAGCATCGATAGCATCACGCCGATTATCACCGTGGGGATGCTGCACAGGATAATCGCCGGCTTGCGATAATCCTTGAAAAGCAGCAGAAGAATCGTCACCATCAATATCACTGCAAGTGGCAGATTCATAAACAGATACTTCATAGAGCGGCTGCTTGCTTCGCGCTCGCCTTGCCACACGAGCGAGTAGCCGTGGGGCAGCGGTATCGACTCAATCTGCCCGGCTATCTGCCGGCGCACGCCCTCGGTTTCAAGCCCCAATCGTGGCGACGACTGCACGCGCTGTGCACGCTGGCAGTTGTGACGCACCACCACCGGGTCTTCCCAGGCGATGTCGATTCCGCGGCTCAGCTGCTTGAGCGGCGTAGAGCCAATGAGACCGTCGATAATCTCGTCTTTGGCGATAGTGCCCGCTTTGAGGCGCAACAGCGTCTCGCGGTTCATAATCATGTTGAGCGAAGGCATTTGCGAGAACACCTGCACATTCTCCAGATTTTCCACCGGCTTGTCGGCTGAGGCGAGGCTCTTGAGGTAGATGGTGTTGCAGTCGATGCCCTCATAAAATTTTCCCACCGGCACACCGCCGGCAGCCGCCAGCAGCGACATGCTCACATCGTTGCGGCTAAGTCCGGTCATTCGGGCAGCCGCCTGGTCGTAGTCCACTTTGAGCACCGGCACTTCCGGCTCCCAGTCGCTGGTAATCTGCGTCACATCGGGGCATTGCTCCATAATGCGGCGAGCCGAGTCGGCAAGTTGGTGAAGCACAGCGGGGTCGGGGCCGCAGAACACCGCCTCGATGGGATATTTCTTGAACATCAGGTTGTATTTCTTCAGCTTCACATAGGCATCGGGGTAATGCGTTTCCACATAGTGCTGTATTTCGCCAATGTGCTTATTGAGCGTGCGCGGAGAGGTGAAGTCGATTATCAGCTCACCATAGGCGAGCGAAGGATTGGCGATGCTGCGCACCAGGTTGTAGCGTCCCGGTGTTCCTCCTATCGAGGTGGTAACGTGGGTCACATCACTGTAGTTTCGCATCAGGTAGGTGCGGATGCTGTCGAGGTCGGCACGCACGCGAGTGGAATTGGTGCCCTCAGGGAGCTTGTATTCCATGTAGAGCTGGTCGTAGGTCATATCGGGGAAGAAGCCGTGACGCACAAATTTATATGCCACTCCCGAGAGAGCCAGCAGAGCCACAATCACACACACCACCGAGATGCGGTGGCGCAAGCCAAAGCGCAGCAAAGCTTCGAGGCGGAGATAGAAAGGAGAATTGAAAGGAGCCTTTCCCTCCTTTGTTTCATCAGCCTTGGGGAACTTCAAGTAGCGGTTGCCCATGAGCGGCACATGCACAAGAGCAAGCACCCAGCTGAGCATGAGCGACACCGCAAGCACAATGAAGAGGTCGCGCACATACACTCCTGCCGTGTCGGGCGAGAGGAAGATGGGAAGGAATGCCAGTATGGCAATCAGCGTAGCGCCGAGCAGCGGCATTGCCGTCTGCTTTCCGATGGCAGTGAGAGCCTCCATGCGCGGCTTTCCGCTGCGTATGCCCACAAGGATGCCGTCGATAATCACTATGGCATTATCCACGAGCATTCCCATAGCCAGAATCAGTGCACCCAGCGACACGCGCTGCATGGTGCCGTCGAGTCCGGCAAGGAAGGTGAGCGAACCGAGCACAATCAGCACCAGGCTTATGCCAATGATGATGCCGCTGCGTATGCCCATGAAAATCATCAGCACCACTATCACGATGGCTACCGACTCAATGAGGTTGAGCACAAAAGTGCCGAGCGAAGCCCCCACGCGCTCAGGCTGGAAAAACACTTTGTGGCACTCTACACCCGTGGGAAAACGGGTGTCGCGCAGATGGTCGATGCACTTCTCCACGCTGTCGCCCACCTTGATTATGTCGGTGCCCGACGAAGCCGCAATGAGTATGCCCAGAGCCTTCTCGCCGTCGTAGAGAAGCTCGTTGCGCACCGGCTCGGCATAGCTTTCTTCCACCTTGGCGATGTCGCACAGGCGCAGGCGGTCGTCGTCGTGTCCTTGGATTATCATTTGCGAAATCTGCTCCACGCCGGTGAACTTGTCGCCCACGGTCACGCGTATGCGGTTGTCGCCATTGTCGAAATATCCCGAATAGTTGGTGCCGATTTGGCCGCTCAGTGTGGCAAGCACCTCAAGAGGTTTCACACCCAGATTAGCCATTTTGTCCTGCAAGAGGGTGATGTTGATGCACTCGGGGCGGGTGCCATAGATGTCGGTGCGCTCCACACCGTCGAGGGCATTCACTTCACGCTTCACCAGCTCGGCATACTTGCTCATCTCGCGGTCGCTGAGTCCGTCGGAAGTGAGGGCATAGAAAATGCCATACACATTGCCGAAGTCGTCCTTCACCGTGGGCACCGATGCACCACTTGGCAGCGACGGCTGCACATTGCTCACCTTGCGGCGAAGCATATCCCAGTGCTGCTCCACATCAGCGTCTTTCACGGTGCTTTTCAGCTCCACCTGAATGATAGAGAGGTCGTTGTAGCTCCAACTGTCGATGGCATCCACGTTGCTCATTGTGCGAATGCTCTTTTCGAGCGGGTCGGTCACTTCAAGTTCCACCTGGTGAGCCGACGCGCCGGGATAGGTGGTTACAATCATTGCCAACTTCACCTTAATTTCAGGGTCTTCGAGCTTGCTCATGGTGTAGCACGAGTAGATACCGCCCACCACGAGAATGGCAATGATGAAGTTAATCAGCTTCTTGTTGCCAAAAGCCCATTTGCCAAAGTCGATCATAGCAATCCTCCCACATTGGTTTTGGTAAATTCATTAATTATGGATATCTCGTCGCCATCGTGCAGCGATCGGGCGCCCGATGCTACCACTATGTCGCCGGCATTGAGCGCCGACGATTCCACGATGCTACTCTCGTTAGAGAGCAACTGCACCAGGTGCACCTCGCGGCGTGTAACGGTGTTTTTTTTGGTATCCACCGCCATCACCCATTCGTGTCCGTCGGCTCTGAACACGGCGCCGCTCGGCACAATGAGGCTCACCATCTTGCTATTGTCGCTACCTACAGCGGCAGTCACCATAGTGCTCATTCCCGGCACCGGCATCACTGCGCCTGCCGGAGCAGCGATGCGCAGGCGCATGGCATATAGCTGATTGGCGTTGGCTTGCGGTGCCACATGCTTCACCGAGAGCGGATAGTGCACGCCTGGCATGAGGTCGAATGTGCAGGTGTAGCTTGAAAGGCGGTCGCGGCGCAGATAGTCGCTTGCCGGGAGGAAGATTTCCACCTCGGGCTGTCCGCCGCCTATCATCATGATGACGGGCATTCCGGCATCTACCGTCTCGTGGTCGTTGAAGAGCTTGCTCTGCACCTTACCAGCGAATGGTGCATAAATCTTGGTGTAGCCAAGCTGCTCGCGATGAGCCTGTAGCTTGGCGGTTATCTGCTTCAGTCCATACACAGCCTTGTCGTAGTCGTTGGGCGTGGTGCCATTGTCGTTATAGAGGGCTATCACGCGCTCGGCTTGAGCCTTCACCTGGGCATATTCAGCCTCGGTGGCATCGAGCTGAATGCGATAGTCGGTGTCGTCGAGTTCGGCAAGCAACTGCCCCTTGTGCACGGAGCTTCCTTCATCCACATAGATTTTCTTGATACGTCCTGCCACCTTAAACGACAGGTTGGCATCATCGGCAGCTTTCACCTTGCCTGGGAATTGCAACAGAGCATTAGCCTCGCTGAGCCTCACGGTATCTATTCTCACAGGCTTTGCCGCATCTTTTTGGGTTGAGGCATTGCCACCCGAGCACGATGCCATCAACGCTAAGGTCACTACACAGATAATAGATTGTAACTTCATATTATGATATGGTTAATTTTTTTGTTGAGCAAAATTAGTGCTTTTACCATAGGCTCAAAAGGTCAATTTTGCTCATATTATGTTCTATTTTGGAATAGTCGTCAGACGAATTGTAGAAAAACTCTATTCGGCAAATGGATATTCTCACAAATATTATGTACTTTTGCAATTGTTCAGAAATTATTACCAAAAAAATTTGACTATGAATATTGCCGTTTACTGCTCATCGAGACCCGGTTTGCCCGACGAATATACCTCGGTGGCACGTGCTGTGGGCCGATGGATAGGCGAGGGTGGGCACACGCTCGTGTATGGCGGTGTGGATGCCGGAATGATGCACACCGTGGCGCAAGCTGCCCACGATGCCGGCGCTCACATCATCGGAATTGTGCCCCGATGCTTCGCCCATCGTGCCGACTCGCTCGTTGACGAACTTAAGCATTGCATCAACCTCAGCGACCGAAAGGCTCTGATGATCGGCTACTCCGACATGTTTGTGGTGCTCCCCGGCGGGCTTGGCACCATCGACGAGTGGATTAGCACGCTATCGCAACTCGTGGTGAATGCCGACACGCACCGCAAAATCGTGGTAGCCAATATCGGTGGCTTGTTTGACAGCACGGTGAGCCAGATTGCCATGCTCGCCGCATCGCCATTGGCGCGTAGCGAGATGCTGCAAATGTCGCTCATCGCAACTTCAGAAACCGAGACTATAACCCTGCTCAACTGGTGTGTCAACCAGCAATAATCCCCACTCCCTAAAAGCAAAATCAGCTATGATGACAGGAAAAATCTACACCGCCACCGGCGACCGCGGTACCACCTCGCTTGTGGGCGGAAAGCGCGTGAAGAAAAACTGCGTACGCATCGAAGCCTACGGCACCGTCGATGAACTCAACTCTTTCCTCGGACAGCTCGCCGTGGAAATGACAGCCGATTATCCCGAGCTAACAGAGTATATCCGCACCGTGCAGTCGAAGATGTTCAACATAGGCGGATACCTCGCCACCGACTTCACCGCCACTCCCGGCTCTGCTCCATCCGACCCATCAGCCCCTACACCATGTCGCGGGCTCTCAGCCGCCGACGTTGAGCGCATTGAGGCTCTTATCGACGAGCTGACGGCACAGATTCCGCCCCTGCGTTGCTTCGTGCTACCGGGTAGCGGACGGCTCTCGGCTCTTGCCAATGTGTGCCGCGCAGTGTCGCGCCGCTGCGAGCGCCGTGTGCTCGACCTTGCCGACGAGGCACCCATCGCCCCCGAGCTCCTCATCTTCATCAACCGCCTGAGCGACTTCCTCTTCACCCTCGCACGCTACTTCGACCACCGCGAGGGGTTGCCCGAAGTAGCGTGGAACCCCAACGCCTGATTCCTTTTCGGCGATTTTTTCGCACAGCCGCCGTTTTTTTCCTGACTTCGTCACTCAAAAAATGAAGATTTTTTATTGCGCTGATTTATAAATAGTTGTAATTTTGCGTCACCCACATTCGGGTGACGCAAAAGTTTTTTTAACTATGTATATAAGGAAGAAAAAGCATCGTTCAGGCAACGTTGGAGTCATAGTAGTGGAAA
>JBJFEF010000158.1:0-2061 GCA_051890435.1 Muribaculaceae bacterium | reverse complement strand
CCGTGGCTTGAACGCGCCTCGGCACGCGACGAGCGCATCTTCCTGGGCTTCTTCGTGGCTTCCACACTCATTCCGTGGCTGCACCTTTTCGTCAGCCCCGAATTGTGGGGAGAGTGCTTCTGGAACCGCTTCAGCATGCTGTGGTATTGCTCAGGCTATCTTGGCTACCTTGTGCTGGCGCACTACATTCGCCATCACATCACCTGGAATCGTGCCAAGCGCTTCCGCATAGGCGCAATCAGCTTCCTCATCGGAGCCGCCTTCACGGGATGGTCGTTCTGGTGGAAGGGTGAGCCGGGAGTGCTCATCGACACACCGCTGCTTGAGTGGTCGTGGGAGTTCTGCACCCCAAATGTGCTCTTGGCATCATTCGGTGCCTTCCTCCTCTTCTCGTGCATCGAGAAGCCCGTGGCTCCACGGTGGATTGCCGAGGTGTCGAAGCTGTCATTCGGAATGTATCTCATGCACATGTTCTTCCTTCAGCCCATAGCAAGTGCAATAGTAGCCGGCGACCAAGCCAATCCGCTACTCCCAGTGTGGCTCGCAGTGCCGTGCATCGCCATAGCCACCTATGCGTGCTGCGTGATTACCACCAAGCTGCTCTCGCTGCTGCCAGGCAGCAAATTCACCGTGGGCTGCTGACGGCATTCAACTGACTAAATGACTATGAACCCCTACTTTTATGGGAAACGATAACCAAAGGCTCCATTTCCATCGCCTCACATTCAACTCGTTGCCGCTTGTGCTGCCCTATTTGCGCAATTCGGGCAGCCGCTCGTGCGACTACACCGTAGGCGGAATCTACATGTGGATCGACTACTTCAAGTATCACTACTGCATCTACCGCGACACGCTGCTCATCAAGGGCGTTGCCGAGGACGATGTGAAGCGCACCGCTTTCTCACTACCCCTCGGGGCAATGCCTCTGAGCGAATCGGTTGAGCTGCTCAAGCACTATTGCGCCGACGAGGGCATAACCCTTGAATTTTCGGCAATCACCGAGGAGCATATTGCCGACTTTCGCGCACTCAATCCCACAGCAGTCACCGAGCTGACCCACTGGAGCGACTACATATATAGTGCCGACAAGCTCGCCACCTATGCCGGAAACAAGATGAAGCGCAAGCGCAATCACGTGAACAAATTCCTCGCCACCTACCCCGATCACCACACCGAGCCACTCTCGCGCGACAACCTTCCCGCCGTCACCGACTTCTTCAGGCGCCTCTGCCTCGAAAAATCCGACAACGGCATGGCAGGATATGAACGAAACCAAACGCGCCGCGTGCTGCACGACTTCATGCACTATCAGGGCATTTTTGAAGGCGTCGTGCTATTCGTAGGCACCGAAGTGGTGGCTTTTGCCATCGGCGAAGTCACCGGCACCACCCTGCACGTGCACATCGAGAAGACAAATCACAACTTCGATGGCGCCAACGAATACATCGCCCAAGCAATGGTGCGCCACGCCGCATCGCTCCACCAAATCGACATGGTCAACCGCGAAGACGACGCCGGCGACCCCGGGCTGCAGCAGTCAAAGCTATCCTACTACCCCGACTTGATGCTCAAAAAATACAACGTAATATTCTAACTCATCTTCGCTACTGCAAAAATTTATTAATCCTCGCATTTTTTCACCCAAATGATGCTGTGGTTTTATCCCTTTTTTATACCTTTGCATATAGTGATTCAAGTGCGTTGCTCGAATCTGTTTCGCCACCCACTCAGGGAGGCCCCCCTTTCTTGCTAAGTACGCCAAAATCATCATAACAGAAACCCAAGCGACACAACTAAAACAAAACATTAACATAAAAGCTATACAAGAACAATGAGCAAACCCTACGTTATCGGAATTGATATGGGCGGAACGAACACAGTGTTTGGTATCGTCGATGCTCGTGGCACAGTGATTGCCAGCAATTCCATCAAGACTGCAAAACACAGCGACATCAACGACTACATCGATGAACTCTACGAGGAAATCAACCGCCTCATCGTTGCAAACGACGCCGTTGACAAAATCCACGGTATCGGTATCGGTGCCCCAAATGCCAACTA
>JBJFEF010000157.1:0-26918 GCA_051890435.1 Muribaculaceae bacterium | reverse complement strand
CGAGCCTTTCCCCGGTTGAAAATTCAAGCCATTAACTGAATTTCCCTAATTAATTCACAAGCTGGAGGCTGCAAGCGGCACTGAAATGCCATTTGCAGCCTCCATCGTATGTAAACGTAGAGTGTGTTGCCCGCAATTATTTTTAAGTGTGGAGATTACAGGTGGCGGAGGGGCTTGCCGGTGGGGGTGGTGAGTAGGGCGTGCACTGCCACATAGCGGCGCGGAATGGCGTGGGAGGGGAGCAGCGTCTTGAGCTGTGCGATTAGCCCCGGGTGCACTTCGCCCTCTTTGCGCTCTCCTTCGGCAAGGCTTGGGTATTCGAGCACGAGCAGGAGCTCTTCGCCCCACTTCTCGGAGGGGCGTGAGGTGACGAAGAATTTGGCTCGTGGCAGCACGCGGGCTATGGCTTCTTCCACTTCTTCGGGAAACACTTTTAGTCCGCCGGTGTTGATCACGTTGTCGTAGCGGCCGCGCCAATAGAAGTGCTGCGGGTCGAGCAGATCGACGATGTCGTTGGTGACGATGTGTGGCTGCGAAAATTGTGGCGCGTTAATCACGAGGCATTCGCGCTCATCGAGCGAGAAGGTGACGTTGCCAATGGCTGCGAATGGCTCGCGTGTGCGGCTCACGGGGGCTATTGCCACATGGCTGCAGGTTTCGGTCATTCCGTAGGTCTTGAATGCGTTCACGCCTTTGTCGGCGAGCCAGTGCTCGATGCGGTCGTTGAGTGCTCCGCCGCCTATGATGATGGTGTCGATTAGCGAGAGATACTCGGGGTGGTTGATGAGGTAGCCCATCTGTGATGGCACCACGGCGAGGAGCGACACGCGGCGGTTGCTGTCGTAGCCTGCCATAGGCTCGTTGCTGGGTTTTTGCTCAATGATTTCGGCATCGGCTTCGATGGCACGCACTATCATCATTTTGCCGGCGATATAGTCGGGCGAGAGGCACAGATAGAGCAGCGACTCGGCTGTGATGCCGAAACGCTCATTTGTGAGCTGTGCCGAGGCACGCATGTCGCTCTTGAGGAGGTGTATTTCTTTGGGCTTACCGGTGGAGCCTGAGGTGTGAGCCACGATGGTGGGTGAGCTTGAGAAATATTCTTCGATGAATTGTGCTGCCTTTGGTGAGGCACATTCGCGCACCTGCTCGATGGTGGTGCATAGGTTGCCGTTGATTTTTATTTTCATTGTTGTGTTTCGGTAGTGAGCTGATAAAATGTGTGGGGTGGGAGGGCTGTCACTGTGTTATCCAGTGGAATTGCGGAAGCTGCCACTCTTTTTCGGGGTCGTAGCACAGATAGTCGGCACGCTGGCATAGTGGCGATGCGATGTTGTTGTGATAGAGTGCTCCGGTGCCGAGTCCTTGCGGAATGCGCACTTGCAGGGTGGTGACCCACTGTGCCAGGGCGTTGAGCCCGATGTTTGACTCAAGAGCCGACGTAATCCAGCCACCGATGCCGAATTGTGCCGCCATTTTGAGCCATTCGGTGGAGCCGGCAAATCCGCCCATGAGCGACGGCTTGAGGATGATGTAGTGAGGGCGAATGGTGCGCAGTAGGGTCATCATCATCAGCGGGTTGGTGATGCCTATGAGTTCTTCGTCGAGAGCTACGGGGATGGGCGACTTGGCGCACACATCAGCCATCTGTTCCCATTGCCCTGCCTTGATGGGCTGCTCAATAGAGTGGATTGAGTATTCGGCGAGGCGGTTGAGGCGGTCCATCACATTCCCCGGGGTGAAACCTCCATTGGCATCGACGCGGATGGTGAGGTCGCTGCCCGAGTAGCGGTTGCGAATGTGGCGAATCATCTCCAGCTCCTGCCCGAAGTCGATGGCGCCGATTTTCAGCTTTATCACATGGAATCCGGCAGCCACTTTCTCGTCGATGCGGGCAATCATTTCGTCCTTCGAGCCCATCCACACAAGTCCGTTGATGGGGATGCGGTAGTGCCCGCGTGCGAAGTCGTTGTCGAAGCACACGCGGCGGCAGCCGGTGGAGAAGTCGAGAATGGCGGTTTCGAGTCCGAATTGAATTGATGAGAACCCGGCGAGGTCGGTATCCACGCCGAGTGAGATGTTGCGGCACAGCTCGCGGAGCTTAGGCTCGTAGGAGTCGTTGTCTTCGGCTGAAAGCCCCTTAAACAGGGCGCACTCGCCAATGCCGAAATGCTCGGGGCACTGTTCGTCCCAGATTTTCAGGAAGTAGGTGTCCTTTTTCAGCATCACGCCGCGCGAAGTGCCGGCAGGATTGATAAAGTCGAGCGAATATTTAGCAAAAGCAGCCTTCATGATTAGCCTGGGAATTTGGGGAATTGCTCGAAGTTGGGGGCGCGCTTTTCGAGAAATGCGTTTTTGCCTTCTTGTGCTTCCTCCATGAGGTAATACATCAGTGTGGCGTCGCCGGCAAACTCCATGAGTCCGCGCTGACCGTCGAGCTCGGCATTGAGAGCACGCTTAATCATGCGGATAGCCATAGGACTGCGTTGCAGAATGGTTTCGCACCACTCCACTGTTTCGTCTTCGAGGCGCTCCAGGGGCACCACCTTGTTGATGAGACCCATTTCGAGGGCTTCTTGGGCTGTGTATTGGCGGCAAAGGAACCAAATTTCACGCACCTTCTTCTGCCCCACGCAGCGTGCCATATAAGATGAGCCGAAACCGGCATCGAAGCTTCCCACCTTGGGACCTGTCTGACCGAAGCGGGCATTCTCGGAGGCGATAGAGAGGTCGCACACGGTGTTGAGCACGTTTCCTCCGCCAATCGAGTAGCCGTTGACCATGGCAATCACGGGCTTGGGAATGGAGCGGATAGCTTTCTGAAGGTCGAGCACATTGAGGCGAGGCGTTCCGTCGCTGTCCTTATATCCACCGAGGGTCTTATAGTTCTGGTCGCCGCCCGAGCAGAAAGCTTTGTCGCCGGCGCCGGTGAGAATCACCACGCCGATGTCTTGGCGGTCGCGGCAGATGTTCATAGCGTCGAGCATTTCGGCGTTGGTGAGCGGACGGAAGGCATTATAAACCTTGGGGCGGTTGATAGTGATTTTGGCTATGCCGCGGTATTGCTGAAAAAGGATATCGGTGTATTCCTTAATGGTGGTCCATTCGCGATTGTTTTCCATTTGTGATTTTTTAATGAATTAGTTATGTGAAAGAAAGTGCAAGAGGGTGGGCGGGCGAAACTGCATTTTCTTCCCCCCGACGCACCCTCTCGCTATGGTTGAATAAAAAATTTTATTACTTCGACAGGCTTGCAATCACCTTCTTCATATCCTCGGCGAGGCTTTCGGCCTTCTGCATGGTTTCAGCCTCGGAGTAGATGCGGATAATCGGCTCGGTGTTGCTCTTGCGCAGGTGTACCCAGCAGTCGGCGAAGTCGATTTTCACGCCGTCGATGTCGGTGATTTGCTCATTGGCATAGTGCTCTTTCACAGCCTTGAGAATGGCATCAACGTCGATGTCGGGCGTGAGCTGAATCTTGTTCTTGGCGATGCTGTATTGCGGATAAGTCTTCTTCAGTTCGCTCACCTTCTTGCCGCTCTTGGCGAGGAGTGTGAGGAAGAGAGCCACACCCACAAGGGCATCGCGGCCATAGTGCGACTCGGGATAGATTACTCCGCCATTGCCTTCGCCGCCAATCACGGCTCCGGTGCGCTTCATCTCGGTCACCACATTCACCTCACCAACGGCAGCGGCAGTGTATTGGCAGCCGTGAGCGCGGGTCACGTCGCGCAGTGCGCGCGATGATGAGAGATTTGAAACAGTAGCGCCGGGAGTCTGCGAGAGCACATAGTCGGCAATCGACACGAGTGTGTATTCCTCCACGAAAAATTCGCCATTCTCCATGATGATGGCGAGGCGGTCAACGTCGGGGTCAACCACAAAGCCCACATCGGCTTTGCCTTGAGCCATGAGCGAGGCAATGTCGGTGAGGTTCTCGGGGATAGGCTCGGGAGTGTGGCCGAATTTGCCCGTAGGCTCGCAATAGAGCTCAATCACATTGTTCACGCCAAGTTTTTTGAGCAAGGCGGGGATAACCACGCCGCCGATGGAGTTTACGGCATCGACAGCCACGGTGAAGTTGGCTTTGCTGATGGCTTCCACATCCACGAGCTTGAGCTTCAGCACGCTGTCGATGTGGCGCTGCATATAGGTGTTGTTCACATACACCTTTCCAAGGTTATCTACTTCGGCATAGTCGAAGTCTTCACGCTCGGCGATGGCGAGTACCTCTTTGCCCTGGGCATCGTTGAGAAACTCACCGTTCTCATTGAGCAACTTTAGGGCATTCCACTGCTTGGGGTTGTGCGAAGCGGTGATGATGATACCACCGCAAGCATTCTCGGCGACAACGGCAATCTCGGTGGTGGGGGTAGTGGCGAGGCCGATGTTTACCACATCAAAGCCCATGCCTGTGAGCGTGCCCACAACCACATCGTTGACCATAGCACCCGAGAGACGGGCATCGCGACCAACCACAATCACATTCGACGTCTTCTTCGTGGTGCGGCGAATGAAGGTGGCGTAGGCCGACGTGAATTTCACAATATCGAGCGGGGTGAGGCCGTCGCCTGCAGCACCGCCGATAGTTCCTCTGATTCCTGAAATAGATTTAATGAGTGACATAATCAATAAATAATTGAAAATAATGAGGTTTTAGTAATATTCGGTTGTTTTATAATAAGGGTAGTGTATAAAAAAACATCAGTCGAGTGCACTCTCGAAGTAGCGCACATTGAAGTGATAGGGTGTGACATTTGAAATCTCGCTTGAGAAGCCGTATTGCGACTTGATAATCAGGTTGACTTCAGAGTCGATACCCACATATTGCAAGGGCATTTGCAGTCCGTAGCCCCACTGGTAGCTTGCTTCGAGGTCGTAGTTGCCATAGATGAAGTAGGTGGCTTGCACCTGCGAGTCGTTGGCATTTCCGGCGGTAATACCGGCAGCTTCGGGGTCGATTCCCGGCTCCCACAGGAAGAGGCTGTAGTAGGTGAATCTGAAATAGATTTTCTGCTGTGCCTTGGGGCGGTTGTCGCGGCTACCGGCACGCACCACCTGCATATATACGTTTCCGTCCTCGTCGAGGCGGTAGTAGGGGGCATCGGCACCGGTTTCAAAGACGGTGTCGGCAGGAATCTCGTTGACCACTCGCTGGTAGGCGAGGAAATTGTTGGTAGCCTTGCGCTCGTCGCGGAGCAATTCGGCGTAGCTCACGCCCGAGCTGCACGCACTGAGAGAGAGCACGGCTGTGATGCCGGCGATGAGATATGCTACGATTTTATTTTTCATCATTCTAAAAAGAGATTATATTTGTTTATTTGTCAGTCTTGTTGTTTTTGTTCACGTTGGGGTCGGCAAATTGTGGAAGCAGCGACATGAACACATCCACTGCGTCGCTCATAGAGCCGATAAATTCGCCTCCGGCAGCATTCTTGTGTCCGCCGCCATTGAAGTGCTGCTCGCAGATGGTGTTAACGGCAAATTCGCCTTGAGAGCGTGCCGAAACCTTGATGTATTCCTCGTCGTCGCGAAGAAACACCGACCATTGCACCTCGGGCACCTGCAGGGGCATGTTCACCAGGCTCTCGGTGTCGCCCTTCTTGTAGTTGAATTGCTCCAGCTCCTCCTTGGTGAGAGTGATGAGAGCGGCGTGGCTCTCGGGGAACACCTGCATCTTCTGCGAGAGGGCATAGCCAAGCAGGCGCAGGCGGTCGGCTGAGCTGGTGTTCATAGCCAGATTGTAGATGCGGTCTTTGTTGACTCCGCGAGCTACGAGCTCGGCGATGATGAGGTAGATGTCGGGTGTGCAGGAGTTGTAGGTGAAGTTGCCGGTGTCGGTCATCATTCCGGTGTAGATGCAATCGGCGGCTTTGCGGTTGATTTGCTTCATCATGCCAATTCCCATCAATGCGCGGAACACCAGTTCGCAGGTTGACGACATGCTGCTGTAGGAAATGGTGAGGTCGCAGAATTGCTCGGGGTCGAGATGGTGGTCGATCATCACCTTTTTGCCTTTTGCGTGCTCCACCAGCGGAGCGAGGGTGTCGATTCGCTTGAGCGAGTTGTAGTCGAGGCAGAAAATAAGGTTGGCGCGGTCGAGCAGGTTTTTCACCGTTTCCTCGTGCTTGGTGTAGATATACACGTCTTTTGCGCCGGGGAGGAAATTGAGAGAGCGCGGTGGCATATCGGGGGTGACCACATGCACCGTCTTTCCGAGCAATTCAAGGGCGTGCATCAGTCCCAGCGACGAGCCCATGGCATCACCGTCGGGCGAGAGGTGGCATGTGATGACGATATTGTTCAATCGCGTCACATAATCCTTGAGCTGCAGAAGCTCCTCATTTGATATAACTTGATTTATTCTCATTCTGTAGTTTTTGCAGACACTTGCAATTAATTAGCAAAAGTACAATAAAAATATGAAATGAGAAAACTAAAATTGCCGTATATTCACTATTATGCCCATAATCAGGGATTAAAGAGGTCGTGGCAATAGAAATTTAATATTTCTTGTATTTTTTTATCGGCTTCCACAGCCGGAGAATCGGGATTAAGCTCAATGGCGCGTTGATAGCTGGCAGTGGCATTGCGCCAGTCGGAGAGACGGCAATAGGCATTGCCAAGCATGTAGTGTGCTTGGTCGTCGGCAGGATTGTCGGCGATTACAGCCTTGAGAGAGGCGATGGCTTCGTTGGCTCTGCCCGAGCTGAGAAGCTGCTTTATGAGGTCGAAATTTTCCATTCTGAGGGCTTGGATGTTAAATTTGATTAACTGCAAGGCTTTTTTGCTCCAAAAATTTGCATAAATGCAACAAAGCTTATACCTTTGCATCAGTTTTTCATGGTATTAGATTTAAGGTAAAAAAATATTTGTCGTGATGACAAGTATTTTTTTCTTTTTATGGGTAGCAGCTATTGTGGCTGCTATTGTTTTTTTGTGGCTTTGCTATTGTGGCATCACCGACATGCGGTCGATTGCGAAGTAGGTGGGGGTGTTGATGCCCCATTTCCCGGTGTCGCTCGACTCCATGCGGAAAAACACCTCTTTCACCACACCAAGCGGTTCAAGATTGAAGAAAATCCATTCATTTGCCGGAGCGTCAAATTTTGAGTCGTAGTCGGCAAGCGCAATTTCCACCGGACCGCTGATGGTGTTATCGGCTGTGATGCCGTAGGCAAGCAGCTTCAGATAGTCGCCTTGCTCGAATTTCTTGCTCCATGCCGTGCCTTCAGCCATTGCATAGTAGGCATAGGTGGTGTTGGTGACAAATGCCGAGAGAGGGCGAAAGAGAGTTCCCTCGCTGCCGTAGGTGATGCGGCACGACGGCTTCACAGTGAGAGCATCGTCGAGCACTTCGCTTGAGTTCCAGTAAGCCACCATATATGGGGTGGCGTTTCCCGAGATTCCACCGCCGGTGATGGCGGTGTATTGATGTTCGAGCCAGTTGCCGGCAGAGTAATCGTCGGTATCGTTGTTGCGTGTAGCCACAAATCCTTCCCACGAGTTCCAGTCGGCAAAATAATTGTGAGAGAAAGTCATGTCGCCATAGCTGATTACGGCTGATGCATCGGTGGCGCCTTTCCACACGCCGTTGGCATCATATTCAATGGCGATTTGGTTGAGGATTGCCGTCACGGCACCTCGTTCCTCGGGATTGCTTGTGCACGATTGCCCGAGCATTGCCATAATGGCTGCAATGAGTGATAAAAATATAGAGCTTGTAGTTTTCATAATGCTTATAGAGTGATGTGAATGGCTTCAATGTCATCGTTGTCGAGGAAATATGATGCCATGGTACCGAATTTTTCGGCGTTCTCGGTGGTGAGATAGCGGCAGGTGCCACCTTTGGTGCAGCGCATTTCCATCTCGGGATGGCGGCAGAGATAGTCAGCAAGGCTTTCGGCGATTATCGGACCTTGCTCCACTATCTGCACGCCGGTGGGCATGTACTTCTTAATTTTCGGGAGCAAAAGAGGATAGTGCGTGCAGCCGAGTATCACGGTGTCGATGTCGGGGTTCATAGCCATGAGAGCGTCGATGTCCTTGCGCACGAAGTAGTCGGCACCGTCGCCGTCGGCTTCGCGGTTTTCCACAAGCGGCACCCACATAGGGCAGCCGTGGCCGAAGGTGTGCAGGCGGCGGTCATACATCTTTTCAATCTCAATGTTGTAGCTCTCGCTCTGCACCGTTCCCGGAGTGCCGAGGATGCCTATGTTGCCATTGCGGGTAAGTTCGCCCACCTTTTCCACCGTGGGGCGAATCACGCCGAGCACGCGGCGCTGCGGGTCGATTTTGGGCAAGTCGTTTTGCTGAATGGTGCGCAGAGCCTTAGCCGAGGCAGTGTTGCACGCGAGAATCACAAGGCGGCAACCTTGGGCAAAGAGGTAGCGCACCGCTTCGAGAGTGAAGCGATACACTATGTCGAACGAGCGCGTGCCGTATGGCGCACGGGCGTTGTCGCCGAGGTAGAGATAGTCATACTCGGGCAGCTTGCGGCGTATCTCGCGCAGAATGGTGAGACCGCCATAGCCCGAATCGAACACTCCGATGGGTCCGTTCTGCCTGATGTCGCTCACAGTGGAGCCCGTCACTTTCACGTCCTTTTCCATATACTCAAAATCTTGAGAGTCGGTGGCAAAGTATCCGGCTGCATTGAAAAATCGGCGTATTCCCATAGCAATGAGTAGTGTTATCGTTGTGTGTAGCTGTGCCAATACCGCTGATTGGGGGCTTCAGTGGCGCCGAGTGTCACCACAGTTTGCCCCGACAGCAATGATTGTGGCAAATTATTTGATGTTGTTATCGACGAGGAATTTCTCCACATCGAGGGCAGCCTTACAGCCCATTCCGGCAGCAGTGATGGCTTGGCGGTAGCGAGGGTCGGCAACGTCGCCGGCAGCAAACACGCCTGCTACATTGGTGGCAGTGGTGTGACCGTCGGTCTTGATGTAGCCGAGTTCGTCGAGCTCAATTTGTCCGCCAAGGAAGTCGGTGTTGGGCTTGTGTCCGATTGCGAGGAAGAATCCGTCGATGTCGATGTCGAGCACTTTCTCGTCGGGAGTACCCTTGAATTGCACCAAGTGCGCACCTTCAACGGCAGGAGAGCCAAATAGGCCCACTGTGTTGGTGTTGAAAAGGATTTCGATGTTGTCCTTCTCCATCACTCGCTGCTGCATCACCTTCGAAGCGCGCAGATAGTCTTTTCGCACAATCATATACACCTTCGATGCCAGATTGCTCAGGTAGTGGGCTTCTTCGCAGGCAGTGTCGCCGCCGCCCACCACGGCTACGGTCTTTTTGCGGTAGAAAAATCCGTCGCAGGTAGCGCAAGCCGAAACGCCCATTCCGGCATACTTCTTCTCGTCGGGCAAGCCAAGATATTTTGCTGATGCTCCGGTGGAGATAATCACCGTTTCAGCCTCGATGGTGGTTGAGCCGTCGATAGTGGCGATAAACGGGCGCTTTGAGAGGTCGATGTGGGTGATTTCGCCGGTGCGAATGTCGGCGCCGAAGCGCTCAGCCTGCTTGCGCAAGTCGTCCATCATCTCAAAGCCGTTGATACCTTCGGGGTATCCGGGGAAGTTCTCAATATCGGTGGTAGTGGTGAGCTGACCGCCGGGTTGCATACCCTCATAGAGTACCGGGGCAATGTTGGCTCGCGAAGCATAGATGGCGGCAGTGTAGCCTGCCGGACCCGAGCCTATAATCAAGCATTTTGTTCTTTCCATAAATATTGTAGTTTTTAGTTATTCTTAATCTTTGAGGATCAGTAGTCCTCAGAGCTCTCAGAGTCCTCGGAGCTCTCGGGGTTCTCGGAGTTTTCAGAGTCCTCGGAGCCCTCGGGGAGCTTTTCAGCTAACTCTATCGCAGATCCACCACTTCGGTTCCTGCCGGCACCAGCTTCTTATTGAAAACAAACGTAGATGCCGCGAAGTTCTTTCCGGTGGTGTAATGGCTGATAGTGGTGGTGTAGCTTTGGCGGTCGGCAGTGCTGATTACAGCCTTCTGCACCTGATAGCTTTTTTTGCCTATTGTCACCACGGCTTGCGTGATTTGTCCCTTCTTTTTGGGCTTGAAGGTGACAATATAGTCGGTGGCAGTGGCTTTCATTGATAGCGAGCACTGCTTGCTGAGGCTGCTGATGATGGAGTAGGGGTTAGACTGGGCTATCTCGGCAGCTGTGGGAGTGGTGACGTTCACCTCACCGGTCATACTCGTGTAGGTCCACTGCGTCTTTCCGTCGAACCAGCACTTCATGTCGCTCGACAAGATGCGGTATTTCTGCCCCATCATGTCGATGGTGCCACTGGTAGTGCCTTGGGCGTTTGCTACATTGAATGTGGCTGATATGCCGTTGCTGCGGTTGTAGCCTTCGAGCACTTTGTTGACCACTTGCGTTGCCGATTGCGCCCGGGCGTTGCCGAAGCCGAGCAGTAGGGCTATCAATGATAGAATTATGCGGTATGTCATATTAGCTTTCGTTTTTTTTTGTTGTAATTTACCGGAGAGTGTCTTATTGTTGTTCAGTTTAAACTCTGTGGTGTTGTTACCTGTTCTCGAGGATTGCTGCAAGCTGCACCGAGTCAACGAGCACGCGGCGAGGCTTGCCTCCCTGCGACGGACCCACAATGCCTGCTGCTTCGAGTTGGTCCATTATGCGGCCTGCGCGGTTGTAGCCAATCTGGTAGCGGCGTTGCAGCGACGAAGTAGAAGCTGTGTCGCTTGCCACAATGTAAGCGGCAGCTTCTTCAAAGAGGCTATCGCGGTCGTTGAGGTTTCCGCCCGATGTGCTTCCGCCGCCATCGCCTTCTTCGGTGTCGCCGATATATTCAGGCAGCTCGTAGGGCTCGCTGTAGCCCACCTGGTTGCCGATATACTCGCAGATGGCTTCCACCTCGGGTGTATCGACGAAGGCACACTGCACGCGGTCGAGCATACCGCTCTGCTGGAAGAGCATATCGCCTTTTCCCACAAGTTGCTGTGCTCCCGAGCAGTCGAGGATGGTGCGGCTGTCCACCATCTGGCTCACGCGGAATGCGATGCGGCCGGGGAAATTGGCTTTGATGATACCGGTGATGACGTTGGTTGAAGGGCGCTGGGTGGCGATAATCATGTGGATTCCCACGGCACGGGCTTTCTGGGCGATGCGCACAATGGGGCGTTCCACCTCTTTGCCCGACACCATGATGAGGTCGCTGAACTCATCCACAATCACCACAATATATGGCAGGAAGTGGTGGCCTTTCTCGGGATTCAGGCGGCGATCGATGAATTTGCGGTTGTAGTCCTTGATGTTGCGCTCCTTGGCGTCGCGGAGCAGTTGGTAGCGGTCTTCCATCTCTTGCACGAGCGAGTTGAGGGTTGCCACCACCTTGCGCGAGTCGGTGATAATACATTCTTCGCCACCCGCCATGCGGGCGAGGTAGTGATGGTCGAGTTGCGCATAGAGGCTAAATTCCACCATCTTGGGATCGACGAGTACAAACTTCAGCTCGGCAGGGTGCTTCTTGTAGAGCAGCGAGGTGATGATGGCATTCAGTCCCACCGATTTTCCTTGACCTGTGGCACCTGCCACGAGCAAGTGAGGCATCTTGGTGAGGTCGGCCATAAACACGCGGTTGTCGATGGTGCAGCCAAGTGCCATAGGCAGCTCCATGTGGCTCTCCTGGAAGCGCTTTGAGCCGATAACCGAGCGCATCGACACCGTCTGCGGGTCGTGGTTGGGCACCTCAATACCGATAGTGCCCTTGCCGGGGATAGGCGCGATGATGCGGATGCCGAGCGCGGCAAGGCTCAGTGCGATGTCGCTCTCAAGATTCTTGATTTTGGCAATGCGCACGCCGTCGGCAGGGATTATTTCAAACAGTGTGATTGTGGGACCCACGCACACATCGATTTGCTTGATGGGTATGTTGTAGTTGGCAAGCGTCTCGGTAATGCGGCGCTTGTTTTCCTCTTGCTCGTCGATATCCACATTGTTGCGGTTCACTTCGCGCTCAAGCAGTAGGTCGATAGTGGGCATCTTGAAGTGCGACAGCTCCTTGGTGGGGTCGAAAGCCTCAAAGGTGGTGTTATCCGACTGCTGTATCTCGGGAGCAATCTCAATTTTCCCTTCTTCGGGAGTGATTTCGCCCACAAAAGGCACCACCGGATCTTCCACCGGATCTTCCTTAGGCACGTCGAAGGGGTCGGGCTCGGTTTCAGGCTCTTCCTCGGCAGTCGCGGTTTCGGTGGAGTCGTCGGGAGTAGTGTCTTCGTCGCCATCGGTGATGGTGGAGTCGATAGGCTCTTGGTTATCGTCGTCTTCATCTTTGAAGCGGGTGCGCTTGGGCAGCATTGCCTTCACGCGGATAAACCACTTGGCGATGGTGTTGAAGCACACGAGCACCCATATCACCACCAGCACCACATTCACCACAGCCATGCCGGGATAGCCTGCCACAGTGATAAGCAGCGAATTGACCTCAGCGCCCAGGCTACCGCCCAGGGGGAAGAAAGTTAGCTCTTGCCCGAAGGTGAGGGCACTCAGCGCCATAGTGCAGGTGATGATGCTCACCAAGGTGACCAGCGTGTAAGAGAAAAAGCGCAGTTTTTTGCCGAAAACAAGCCTCAATCCCATCACAATGCACCACAGCACCACGATAAACGCCGACAGACCTATGCCGCGGGCTATCATGGAGTTGGCAATGTTGGCACCGAGAATGCTGCCCCAGTTGGATGTAGCTTCGCCATGCAGCGCCATGTCGTAGGTGCCATAGCTTTGCACCACACTCTGGTCGGCTGCACCGCTACGGAAAAACGAGATGAACACCACAAGCAGATACACACCTGCAAGCGCGAGCGTAACTCCCACACCACACCGCAGACGCGGGTCGGTGAAGAAATCCTTCAGAGGACTGAAGAAGCCGCGCTTCTTGGCAGTCTTGTCGTCGGGCACTATGTCGGGGGCAGTAGAGTCCATGTCGGTCTCGGCAGCCTCATTCTCTATCTTTTCACGATTGTAAATTTTCTTTGCCACAATAAATGCAATTTTGTAGTTACAGAATCAAAAATCCAAATTTTCCAAGCCTAAAATGGCAATTATAATTTGCTTTTGCAAATTTACGCATAATCCCCCACATTTTTTCACCTCAGTAGTAAAAAATTATTTGTTCAAGCAGATTATTTTGTGGAAATCGGGGAAATGTCTATCTTTGTGATAACTTTATATATGACAGTGTGAGCAAACACACATGGTTACATATGATGATATGATGAAACTATTAATAAGAATATATTTCGTTGCTTTACTGCTTTGTTCCCAATCGCTATGGGCATTGCAGAAAGTGGACTTCGACTACGCCAATTTGCTGTCGAATGATTCGCTTTTAACAATAAGCAGCAAGTGCATAGAGAGTGGCGTGAGTCCTGATTCCACTCTTGTGTATCTATATATTATCACCAATCGCTACGATAGTGGCATGTCGCTTATGGAGAAGCGCCAGGTGGTCAACGCTTATCTCACACAGTGGAACATTTTCTCGCTTTATCTTAACAATCAGTCGAAGGCTTATGAAAGCCTTAATCGCGCTCAGAGCATTTGCGAGAAAAACGGGTTCTCGCTCGGAAGGGTGAATCTCAACTATGGCTGCATGTATCTCACTGCCGCAAATTATTGCGATGACAAATCGCTCTACAAGATGTCGATTGACTATTTCAAGAAAGCCATCACCACTGCCATAGAGGAGCATGACCGCGACCTTGAGGCAACAGCTTTTTCCAATCTTGTGGGTGCAGCGGGAGTAATCGACAGTGTAGCATTCCTTGAAAAATACTATTGTCGCCTTAAAGCCGACTCCTCTCAGACAGATTATCTTATGACCCGCTATGCCTGTCTGCTCTATGAGGGCCTCGTGCAAATGAGCCGCAAGGAATATAAGCGTGCACTTGCCACCTTTGAAAAGCAACGCTCATTGCTCGATGGTATGGAATGGGGCTCGCGCCTCTCAATAGCATCGTTGCATAGCACTGCCGAGGTACTCATTGATATGGGTGACTACGATAAGGCTCTGAATACTCTTAACCAAACAGAATACCTCTCGAAACTTGAGGGGCTCGACGATGCGCGCTTGCTTTGCTACCACATAAAAGCCGATATCTTTGAAAAGATGAACAGACGCAACGATTCCAACCGTGAGCTCATGCGATATTATGCACTGAAAGACTCAATGATTAACTCGCAGATGTTCTCTTTTGTTATGGCCAACGACTTCATGCGCAAGCTCGACAACTTGGAGCTTAGCATGGAAGAGGTGCAGCGACAGAAACAAGCTCGTGGACAGATGTTGATAATAGCAATAATAGTACTCGTTATTGTCGGCATATTTTCATTCCTTCTTTTCAGAAGAAACCGAGTGCTCCGTCAACTCAATGAGGCGCTCTACACTCGAGCTGCCGAGGCTGCCAAGCGTGCTTCAGATGAGAGGGAAACACGTCTTTTGGCTGAGGCTAAGGCGCGTGAGGCAGCTGAGAACACTTTCACTCCAAAATACCAAGGCACCAACTTGAATGATGATGACAAAAACGATGTTATGAGCCGCATATTGTCATTAATCGATTCTACCGACTGTTATTTGCAACCCGACTTCTCCCTTTCACGCCTCTCACAGATGTCGGGTATCAGCAGCAAGAATATATCTCAGGTGATTAACGAGAAAACCGGTGACAATTTCAATGCCTTTATCAATCGGTTTCGCGTCAATGAAGCTTGCCGCCGCATCGATTTGCCATCAGATGATTATTCTAATTTCACACTCGAAGCTATTGGCACAAGTGTGGGATTCGGTTCCCGCCAGTCGTTTGTGACAGCATTTAAGAAAGTGACAGGATTAACCCCATCGGCCTACCAAAATGTTTCAAAAACACGCCGCAATGTGTAAATAAGATGGCATTTTTGTCAAATATCCGTGATTCTTGACACGTGTAACCCCAAAAAAATAGGTGTGGTGAAGCATATGGATTAAATTTGCCAATAATTTTTAATCATATGTTTTAACCAAAAACTTGTTTTTTATGAAAGGGAAAAAACTACTACTTACCCTCCTCGGAGGTGCATTATGCTCTCTTGGAGCACATGCATTGAATTTCACAATCGGCGATTTTAGCTATGCTACCAACGACGACTCTGATAGCTCTTGCACGATAACAAGCGTAAGCGGCTATCTTTTTGGTGATGTCGAACTGCCGTCAACCGTAGATGCTTTTGACAATGATTATCAGCCAAAGACCTACACTGTGACTGCCATAGGCAATGAGGCTCTGCAATATTGCGAAGATGTCACTTCATTCTCCATCCCCGCTTCGGTAAAGACAATAGGAGACTATGCTTTCAATGGCTGCATAAGTATCAGTAAAATAGATTTCCCCGATGCTCTCACAAAGCTTGGCGAATTTGCTTTCTCGGGCTGTTCCGACCTGAAAAGCGTTGTCTTCGGAACGGGAATAGAGGAAATTGGCGATTTTGCCTTTGATGGCATTTCGCTTGAAACTATCGAGTGCCATGCAACTCTGCCTCCCGCTATTGGAGAGGACACTTTCTATTGGGAAATATGGGAAAGTGTGGTTGTGAAGGTGCCTGCTGCCGCAATCGACGACTACAAAGCGGCATCAAATTGGAGCAACTTGAAGAACTATGAGGCGCTTGCCTCTGAGAATGTTACTGAAATAGAGATTGACAAGGTGATATATGGCAACTTCTCTGCTGCAGAGCCCTACACATGTAGCGTGATTGGCACAGCCGACGATATTGCAGGTAACGTGTCGATTCCTGCTGCTATCGAGGCTAATGGGCACACTTATACCGTTAAAGCAATTAGTGCCAATGCATTTTTGGCTTCATATATTTCTACCGTCACTATTGCCGAGGGGGTTGAGACAATTGGCGAAAATGCCTTCAAGGGCTGTGCCGACCTGAAAATTGCAACTTTGCCTTCTACCCTTCTCACCGTGGGCGAGAGTGCTTTCAATGGCTGCATGACGATGACCAAGATTAATATCCCCGGTAGTGTGACTGAGATTGAGCCTTACACATTCAAGTTTTGCCATAAACTCAGTGATATCACTCTCAGTGAGGGCTTGAAGAATATTGGAAATAATGCATTTGAAAAGTGTAACTCACTTGTAGAAATCGTTTTCCCGGAGTCGCTTGAATCAATTGGTGATGAAGCATTCATGGAATGCAAGTCGCTTGCTTCAGCGCAAATCCCCGACAATGTAAGCACGATTGGCAACTCGGCATTCTACAGCTGCGAATCACTTGCTCAAGTTAAGCTTCCTGCCGGTCTCACCAAGATTGATGATTCCACTTTTGCCTATACCGCTTTGGTAACTCTCGACATTCCTGCTACTGTGGAATCAATTGGCTCGGAGGCATTCACTTATTGCTTGTCACTCAATGCAATCTCAATCCCTGATGCGGTGAAGACAATTGGTCAAGATGCCTTCAGTGGTTGCGAATCGCTCACGACTATTGCATTAGGTAATGGACTTACCGAGATCGACGACAATACATTCAGTGAATGTGCAGCTTTGAGTGAAATCACCTGGGGCGAAAACCTGCAAAGAATAGGTGTGAATGCTTTCTTGTATTGCACGTCATTGAACGAAATTGTACTCCCCAATTCGGTTACCACTATCGACCGCTATGCTTTCTTTGAATGTGAGTCGCTGAGCTCGGTAACTTTTGGAACTGCAACTGCCTCTATCGGTGAAAATGCTTTCAGCAAGTCGAATGCCATCACTGAAGTAGTCGTGCTTGCCACCGTACCACCGGCTCTGGATGTCACTGCTTTTGCCGACAATGTATATCGCAACGCCGAACTTATTGTCCCTGAATCAGCAGATAATGCCTATGCTGCTGCCGAGGGTTGGAAAAAATTCTCGCAGATAACCACCGGTGTTGATGCCGTGAATAAGTCGGAGTCGGCATTCAAGGTCGTTAATAATGAAGTGACTTTTGCTGCCGATTGCGAGGCACTCATATATGATTGCTCGGGACGCATATTCTTCTCGGGTGTGGTGCGTGCAGGTGAATCAGTAGCTTTGCCTAATGGCACTGCCTATATTGTCAAGACTGGAAAAGCTATTTCTAAAATAATCTTATAATATCTAATCCCAAGTGAAAATGAAATTATCAGGATTATTGCTTGGTGTATTGCTGGCTGTAGCTGTGCCACTTAGTGCACAGCTCAGCGGCTATGCCGATAGGGGTAAAGATGCTGCACGAAACAGCATTGCACATTCGCGGCTTATGCAATCGGCGAGTCGCCCACTTGCCAATTTGCCCGTGAGTGAGCGAAGACCGATGGTGGGACGGCGTATTGCGGCTCCGCACATTTCGGCTGATCTTGCAGGTGTCTCACTAAGAGAGATTGATCCAAATCTCAATTTGTGGGGCTCGCTAATCTACATCACACTTCCCGATGGTACGCCTATTCCGGGGCGAGACCTCGGCGTAGTGTCGTTTACTCCCGGTGGCGATTTTTCCACTATATTCTCGGGAGCAGGAGCCAATGGTGGTGGCGTGTTCTATGATGGCGTGTTCTATTGCGTGAAAAAGCTTATTCGCGACTTCGATGATGTGCATATCGACTATGTGGCTTTGGCTGCTTTTGATACCGAAACTTGGGAGCAATTATCGTTTGATGAGGTAGGTCATGAGCTTATCGCCACCGATGTCACTCACGACCCAGTAACCGACAACATATATGGATGCTTCTATAGTGATGATTTGACAAAATTCCAATTTGGATGTGTCGATTACAAGGCAAAGACGAGAACCACCATTTGTGACCTTCCGGTAGCCCTTAATGCTATTGCTGCCGATAAAGATGGCACTCTTTATGCTATCGACCTAAACGGCAACTTCTGCACTATCGACAAGACTTCGGGTGCAAAAACGGTAATCGGAGCTACGGGATTTGTGCCATATTATGTGACATCAGGACATATTGATTCACGCACCGGTATTTTCTGGTGGACTGTGTGCCCCGAAAGCGGTAACAGCTTCCTGTGCACTGTGGATAAAGCAACCGGAGAGGCAACAAAAGTGCTTGATTTCCCCAACGATGAGGAAATCTCCACTTTATATGTGCCTACTCCACTTGCCGAGGACAATGCGCCGGCTGCCGTCGAAAACCTTGATATTAGTTTTCCTGAAGGAAGACTTGACGGCACGGTGTCATTCCTTATGCCTTCAACTCTATTTGCCGGAGCTCCAGCCGAAGGAACAGCTGCTTGGGTGGTGATGCTCAACGGCGCTGTTGTGACACAAGGCGATGCTGCTTATGGAACGGTGGTCAGCACTAATGTTGTATCAGAAGCAGGAAAGGCTAAGTTTGTGGTCTATACTGCCAATGATGCAGGAGAAAGTCCACGTGTGCGCAAAGAATTGTTCATTGGTTTTGGCACTCCGTGTGCGCCTGCCAATGTGGCTCTTAGCCAAGAAAGCAATGTGTTGAGTCTCAAATGGGATGCTGTGAATGATGCTGTTGATGGCGGCTATGTAGATACAGAAAATGTCACCTACAATATCACTCGCTATCCCGGTGCAGTTGAGGTGGCAAGTGATATCACTGCCACAGAATATACCGAGACTATTGAGATACCCTATGACTACACGGTCATGTACTACACGGTTGAGGCTGTTAACGATGGCAAGAAGTCGTTGCCGGGGAAGTCGAATTCTTTGGCATTGGGCGGTATCCATCCTCCTTATAGCGATGATTTCTCTATTGCAGCAAATTTAGACGGATGGACTATTGAGGACACGAATGCTGATGGTTGCACCTGGACTGCTCATGAGGGCGGTTTTTCGATTCCTTCAAGTTATTCGGCAGTGATGGACGACTGGCTTTTCACGCCTGGTGTGGAATTGGAACCCGATAAACTCTATAAAGTGGATTTTGAAGTACATGGCACACTCAATGGTGCACCCGAGTTAATTGAGATTATGTATGGCAATAAGCCTGAGTCGGATGCTATGAACGAGTCGGTAATCGATACCTTGCTTATTGCAACTTCGCAACCGGTTAGCGTTTCAGGATATGTCACTTCTGGCGACTTGAGAACATTTCATGTGGGAATTCATGGAGTAAGCAATCCTTTCACCGGTGGGCTTAATGTGACGGGATTTGCTGTGTCGGAACCAGTCAATCTCAGTGCTCCCAATAGGGTGTCCGACTTGGAACTGAAGAGAGGCTATAGCACATCACCTCTTGTGGAAATAAGCTTTAAGGCTCCTGATACACAGATCGATGGCGAAGATCTTACATCTCTCACAAAGATTGAAATTTCACGTCACGATGTGGGTGTAGTTAAGGTAATTGAAGCCCCTGCTTTTGCAAGCGTTATTGAATTTGCCGATGAATTGCCCTCAAATGGTTATTATCTCTACACCATCACACCATATAATGAATATGGTGCCGGTGGCTGCTCTATGAGGAGCATACAGGTGGAGGCCGGTACGCCTTCTACACCTACTATACTCACTGCCACCGAAACTTCTGACGAAGGCAAGGTGAAGATTTCGTGGGATGCCGTATCTTCCGACACGCAGGGTTTCCCTCTTGAAAATGGCTCGGTAACCTACACTTTGGTTGAGATTGATGGCGGACAGCAAAACTTGGTGGCTGATAACCTTAAAGTTACGTCATACACCTATAGGGCCGTTCCTCGTGGATCTCAATTGTTCAAGCAATATGCTGTATCGGCGGTTTCAAAGTCGGCTGAATCAGGACAAAAAATCAGTGAAATGCTTGCACTTGGATCTCCGTATTCATTCCCATATTTTGAGTCGCTCTCTGGCACTGTCAATGGAAGCATTGTGGCATCGTCGTCGGTGTCGGGCAGTGGAGTCTGGCAAATTGCAAACGATGCCAGCTTTACCGATGTAACCTCTTATGACCACGATGATGGTTACTTCGTGATGGGAGGATATCAGGAGGGCGATGCTGCACAGCTGCGATTTGGCAAGGTTTCGCTCATAGGAGCTCTGAATCCTGTTCTGACTTTCTGCACATATAATGTGAACACTGGAGTAGAGGATCTCAATACCACTACCATTCAAGTGAAGTGCGATGGACAATGGCATGATGTGTTCTCTTTAATCGAATCGGAGGCTGCCAATTATGAGGTTGGATGGCATCGACATGTCGTTGATCTTTCGGCATTCACGGGTAAGACAATAGAGGTGGCATTCACTTCTACTATTGTGAACTATATCTATACTCTGCTCGATAACATCAGCATAGCCAATGGCAATGAGCACGACCTATCACTCATTGACTTGACAACGCCTGAAAATATCATCGCAGGAAAAGCAGTGGATATCAAGGCCGATATTAAGAATTTTGCGTTGTGCAATGCCGAAGATTTCTCGGTTAATCTCTATTGTAATGAGGCTTTTGTTGAGTCGAAACATTTTGATGAGTTGGGTGCCGGGCAATCGGCTTGTGTGAATTTTGCGCACAATGTTAATGTAAGCTATCCTGATAATCTGACGTACAAGGTGGTAATCGACTATGGAAATGATGCTAATCTTGCCGACAACACACTTTTATCGAAATCGGTCCAAGTAGTCAAGCCAAATTTGCCTAAGGTGCGCGATTTCGCTGTTTCAGCATCGGGCAATGAGGTGTCACTCACTTGGGGTGAACCCAATTATTCGGGGACGTCGATGGAAAATCGCGTGTGTGACGACTTCGAGAATTACACATCATTTGCTACTGAGAATATCGGTGACTGGACTTTAGTCGATGCTGATGGAGACAAAACGTGGTCGATCAGTGGAATTGAATTCCCAGGAATCAATAAAACCCAGCCACTTTCATATTTCGTTCTCGATGCAACGCTTGAAGGCTTGAACAGCACATGGGCGGCACATAGTGGCTCGAAGTATCTTAGCAATATTGGCTCGTCGGTGAAAGAGAGCGACGACTGGCTTATATCTCCTGAGCTGTGTGGTGATGCTCAGAGTGTGAGCTTCTTTGCCCGCACTTATAATCCATACTATCCCGAGTCGTTTGAGTTCCTTGTTTCTTCAACCACCAAGGATATCAATGCATTCTCCAAGATTGATAGTCAGCAATATATCAGTGCCGATTGGACGGAGTATTCCTATGATCTGCCTGCCGGAACTAAATATTTTGCTATCAGATGCGTTTCTTATGATGCTATGATGTTCCAGATTGATGATGTTAATTACACTGCAATGAGCAATGATGATATCACGCTTCTCGGATATAACGTTTATCGCAATAATGAACTCGTTACTGATACGCCCGTGAGCGACACGGCTTATAAGGCTGCTTATTCCTCTGATTCTGATGAATTTGCTGTGAGCGCAGTGTATAATCTGGGCGAGTCGGATGTGGTGAAAGGCTCGGTTTCGGGCGTTGAATCGCTGAGTACCGATGTCATTAAGGTAGTTGGCGGCAAAGGCTCTATTGTGATTGTCGGTGCCGATGGAAAGAATGTAGCTGTTTATGACGCTTGGGGGCGTGAAAAGTTCTCCGGACCTGCTTTACCCGTTACGTCCATACCGACAAAGCAAGGCTTCTACTTGGTTAATGTGGGCAATCTGTCGGTCAAGGTGGCTGTCTATTAGTCGCATATATTTAGAGAGTTCCCAATATAATTAGTGCTCGGATGGGGGTGGTAGATTGATGCCACTTCCATCCGAGTTCTTTTTGTGGGGGAAATGCGTAGGGGGGAGTGGGGCTATTTCACCCAGAAGCCGCGGGTGAAGATGATGAGCACGGTGAACAGCTCGAGGCGGCCTATCAGCATCATCATTGCCATTATCCACTTGGCAGCATCGGGAAGCACTGCAAATGAGCCTTCGGGTCCGGTGATGCCCGAGCCGAGTCCGATGTTGCTTATGGCTGTGAGTGAGGCAAACATTGCATCGAGCACCGGCAGCCCCAGTGCGGTGAGGATGATGCCTCCTGCCACGAATATCATGAGATAGATGCTCAGGAAGGCGATTGTCTTCATCACCGTCTGCCCCGGCACCACTTTGCCGTTCACTCTCACGGTGGTGATGCTGTTGGGGTGAAGCACGCGGTAGAACTCGTTGAAGGTGTTCTTCACGAGCAATATCATGCGGTCGATTTTCACGGCACCGGTGGTGGAGCCTGCACACGCTCCGCAGAACATGAGCACCATGAGCAGCATGGTGGTGAAGGGACCCCATGCGTCGTAGTTGGTCACGCTGAAGCCTGTGGAGGTCATTGCTGCGATGAGGGTGAAAAATGTGTCGCCGATGTTCTCGAATGTGCCGTTGCACCACTGGTAGATGGCACAGATTGCCACAAACACCAGCACCACTCCTGCGTAAGCCCGCACGGTGCCATTGGTGAGCAGGGTGCGCACTTTGCCGGTGAGGGCAGTGTAGATTAGCGCCACATTGATGCCGCCGATAAACATGAATATCGTTATCACCACCTCGATGTAGGTGGAGTCCCACCACGCGATGCTTGTGTTGCGGGTGGAGAATCCGCCGGTTGATACGGTTGTGAACGATTGGCAGATGGCGTCGAAAGCATTCATCGGGCCAAGCCACAGCAGCACCATGAGTGTGGCGGTGAGCAGGGCATAGGTGAGCCAAAGGCTTTTGGCTGTCTGGCTGATGCGGGGACGCAGCTTGTCGTGGGTGATGCCTGTCACCTCGGCATTGAATAGCTGTATGCCTCCCTGGTGGTTGAGCATCGGTATCACGGCAAGGGTGAAGAGGATAATACCCATGCCGCCTATCCAGTTCATTATGGCGCGCCACATCAATATGCTGTGCGAGGCAGTTTCCACATCGGTCATCACTGAGGCGCCTGTGGTGGTGAAGCCCGACATCGCCTCAAAAAATGCGTCGGTGACGGTGCTTAGGGTGTTGTCGAACAGGAATGGAAGCATACCAAACAGCGAGAAAAACAGCCACACGCTCGCGGTGAGCAAGAGCCCTTCGCGGCGGTGCATCTCGGTGTGGCGCGGGTGGATGCCAAAGGTCATCATTGCACCCGAACCTGCCGTGATAAGTACAGAATAGAGGAACGACTTCACCGACTCGGGCTCATTGTAGATTAGCCCCACAATGAGAGGCACTGCCATAAACACTGCCTCTATCATGAGCAACCATCCCATCATGCGGATTACCACGAGAAGATTGATATTTGATCTGCTTCTTAACATCTCTGAGCCTGTCAATTGAATAGTTTTTCCACTTTGTGAATCGCGCCCGAGAGGCAGAACACTACCACATGGTCACCTGCCTTGATGCGTGTGTTTCCTTGCACCAGGTGTCCCACGCCGTCGCGCACAAGTCCGGCAATGGTCATGTCGTGCGACAGCCCGAGGTCTTTCACGTCGGCACGGGTGATTCGGGAGCCTTCTTTTGCCACAAGTTCAGCCACTTCGGCATCGGCGAGGGCAAGGCATTTAGCGTTCGACTGGTCGCTGTCGAGCAGAATCTGGAAGATGTGGCTCGATGCGAGCAGCTTTTTGTTGATTACCTTGCCGATGTTGAGGCTTTCGGCTTCGGCGATAAACTGAATGTTTTCCACCTCAGCGATGGTCTTTTTCATGCCATATTCCTTGGCTGTGAGGCAAGCGAGGATGTTGGTCTCAGAGCTGTCGGTGAGAGCGATGAAGGCGTTGTGGTCTTCTACGCCCTCGTCGTGCAGCAGGTCGATGTCGCGGGCATCGCCGTGCACAATGTTGCAGTCGGGAAGTTTCTCGGCAAGCTTGTGGCACTTTTCGAGGTCGCTCTCTATGATTTTTATCTTGTAGCGGTCGCCCACGAGGCGCGCCAGCTGAATGGCAATGCGGCTTCCGCCCATAATCATCACGCGCTTCACCGTGTTCTCGGCTTTTCCGCAGATGGTGCGCAGCTCATCTACATGTTCGGCGGTGGTGGCGATGTAGGCGATGTCGCCACTGCATATTTCGTCGTTACCACCCGGGATGACGGTTTCATATTTGTGCTTGATTGCCGAGATGTGCAGCTTGCTCGAGAAGCTGTATAGCTCTTTGAGCTTCTTTCCCACCAGTGCCGACGACTCGCGCAGCTTCACGCCCACCACAATGAGCTGGCCTTCGCACAGCTCAAACCAGTTGCGCACCCAAGTGCGGGTGAGGGCTGTGATGATTTCCTCGGCAGCAAGATATTCCGGGTAGATAAGGAAATCCACACCGTGAGTCTCGAAGAAGGGGCGGTTTTCTTCGCGGAGAAATTCGTAGTTGTCGATGCGTGCCACGGTCTTTTTTGCGCCAAGGCTCTTTGCCATGGCACACGAAGTGACGTTGCGCGTCTCAAAGGGCGTAACGGCAATAAATAGGTCGGCACGTCCCACCTGAGCATCGCGCAGAGTGGCAAACGATGTGGGGCTGCCCGTGTGTGTGAGCAGGTTGTAGTTGTCGAGATTCATGAGTTTGCGCTCATCGTTGTCGATGATGATGATGTCCTGGTTCTCCTTCGAGAGGAGTTTCGCCAAGTGCGAACCCACTTCACCTGCTCCGGCTATTACTATCTTCATTTGTCGAAATTAAGAAGTCGTTTAATCTTGGCTGCAATGCTCTCTGCGTCCATGCCGCAGAGCTTGCGCAGCTGAGGCACTGTGCCTTGCGCCACAAAAGCGTCGGGAATGCCTATGCGGTGCACCTGCACCGAGTTGCAGCCGTTATCGTTGAGCCATTCCATCACCACCGTTCCGAGACCGCCGCAAATGGTGCCGTCTTCCACGGTGACGATATGCTTGCAGTGGCTGCTCACCTCGCGCAGGATGTCTTCGTCGATAGGCTTCACCCACACCATGTCGTAGTGAGCCACACGATGACCCTCACGGGCAAGCTCTTGTACCACCTTTGCCACATCGTTTCCTATGGGGCCAATGGTGAGCACTGCCACCGGAGCGTCGCCGGTCGAGAGGCATTGACCGCGGCCTATTTCCACCTTGTGCATCTCGTTTTTCCACTCAGGCAGCACTCCACCACCGCGAGGATAGCGAATTGCCATAGGACCTTCGCTACGCAGCTGGGCTGTGTACATGAGGTTGCGCAGCCAGTGCTCGTTGATAGGCGCGGCAATCGATATGTTGGGAATGCTACGCAGGTAGGCAATGTCGAAAGCTCCGTGGTGAGTGACACCATCTTCGCCCACGAGTCCGGCACGGTCGATGCAGAAAGTGACGGGCAAATTCTGGATAGCCACGTCGTGGATTATCTCATCGTAGGCACGCTGCAAGAATGTGGAATAGATGCAGCAGAAAGGCATCAGCCCGTCTTTAGCCATTCCGCCCGAGAGCGTCACGGCATGACCCTCGGCAATGCCCACATCGAAAGCCCGCTCGGGGATTTCGTTGAGCATATAGCACATGGAGCATCCCGTGGGCATAGCAGCTGTGATGCCCACTATCTTCTCGTTGCTGTGGGCAAGTTCCACGAGAGTGTGACCGAAGACGTCCTGGAATTTCGGCGGCTTGCCTGTGGAGTCGCCCACAATGCGCTCGCCGGTGAGCTTATTGAACTTGCCGGGAGCGTGCCAAGTGGCGGGGTCGTCCTCGGCCGGCTTGTAGCCTTTACCCTTGCGGGTGCGAAGGTGCAGAATTTTCGGACCGTTCATGTCCTTGATGTCGCTGAGCACGCGCACTATCTCAGCCACATTGTGTCCGTCGAAAGGCCCGAAGTACCTTATGTTGAGCCCTTCAAAGATATTCTGCTGACTCGAAAGGAGAGCCTTCAAGCTGTTGTTGAACCGCAAGATGGCGCCTTTGTTGCGCTCATTCACCAAGTTGTGCAAGCGCAAGAATTTATAGGCTTTGTAGCGGAAATCGTTGTAGCGCTTAGAGGTGGTGAGGTGAGCCATATACTCGCCAAGTGCACCCACATTCTCATCGATAGCCATATCGTTGTCGTTGAGAATGATGAGCATATTGCTATTGTTGATAGAGGCATTGTTGAGACCCTCAAATGCCAGCCCGCCACTAATAGAAGCATCGCCAATGACAGCCACCACATTACGCTTCACAGCATCGTGGTTCACCTGCGAAGCAATAGCCATTCCCAGCGCAGCCGAGATGGAATTGGAAGCATGACCCGCGGTGAAAGTGTCATATTCACTCTCCTTCGGGTTAGGGAAGCCACTGAGCCCGCCCAGGGTGCGGTTGGTCTCAAAGCGGTCGCGGCGTCCGGTGAGGATTTTGTGACTGTAAGCTTGGTGACCAACGTCCCACACAATGCGGTCGTAAGGAGTGTTGAAAACGTAATGCAAGGCAACAGTGATTTCCACCGTACCCATACTTGATGCGAAGTGACCCGGATTACGCGAGAGCACGTCAATCATAAGTTTGCGTAGCTCGGCACACACAGCCGGGAGAGTCTCCACGGGGAGACGCCGCAAGTCCGCCGGATCATCAATATGCGCCAGCAGAGGATATTCTTCTAATATATGTTGGTTGTCCGACACTTTACCACAATTTTTTTAATCGTTACACAACTTTCAATGTAGAATAGGGCCAAACCGAGGCAACGGGTGCAGAAAGCAGCAAGCTAAAGAGCTTGCAAAAGTGCACACCACCCATTCTACTGCAAAATTAGTGCAAGGCGAGCGAAAAACAAAATAAAAAACTCGTTTTTTAATTTTGTTCTTCCGAGCCGCCGCCGAATTTATCCAAAATTCACCCAAGGCGAGCGCAAAAGCAAATAAAAACGCAAGTTTTTAAATTTGCCTTAGCCGAGCCGCAGCCGAATTTATATAAAAATCTATACAAGGCGAGCTTTTCCCGATGCAGCAGTGGGGGGGAGGAAAGCGTGCTCACAGTTTGGGAAAATGAAGAAAAACACTCAAAAATGCCCGTTTTTCAAAAAAATCACACAAAAATGAAATTTTT
>JBJFEF010000156.1:0-7479 GCA_051890435.1 Muribaculaceae bacterium | reverse complement strand
CACACACTACGGGCGTGCAGCTCTGCTTTCTTTTTCTTCTGCATGAAAAATCACAGCTCAATTATGCACTAATTGCATATTTTTTCATATTTTTGTACCCATAATTTCATTTTCCTAACACCATGGACATTCTTCGCAAAGAACTCAACCAAATATATGCTTCACAGCACCTGGAGCTTGAATCACTCGATTATGCTCAGCTCGATGATTGCCGGCTCATTGCCTCCGGTTTGACAGCTGCAACCGAAGCCTGCGCCGTAATCACCGACTCTGCTGCCGACAGTTGCCTGCTATTTTGCGGTGCAATAGGAAAAATACTTGGCCTGACCGACGGAAATTTCACACAACTTTCTATCGACTCGAGCGACGAAGACTTGGTGTATGAGCGAATACATCCCGAAGATTTGGTGGAAAAACGCATGCTCGAGTTTGAGTTCTTCAAGTATGTTGACCGCCTGCCTGTCGCCGAAAAACTTCACTACAAAGCCACCTGCACTTTCCGCATGAAAGACCACACGGGCAATTTCCTATGGATTGACAACAGCACCCAAGTGCTACGCCTGTCGCCTGCCGGTAAAATATGGCTCATCCTGTGCCGCTACGATGTGTCGCCCGTGCAGCACCCACGCCCCGACATTAATCCTCACATCATCAATCTTCACACCGGCGATTCCACCGAGCTATCCCTCTCTGAGCGTCGGCAATTCGTGCTCTCTGAGCGCGAAAAAGAAATTCTGCGCCTGATTAAAGACGGCAAACTCAGCAAGCAGATTGCACACATCCTCTCAATCAGCCCCCACACCGTCAACCGTCACCGCCAAAACATCCTTCAGAAACTCTGCGTCACCAATTCAGCCGAAGCCATCTCAGCCGCAATCTCCATGAAGCTAATCTGACCGCCAATAACACTCCCCCCCGGGCAAAACCTTCTTCGCCCCTTTGCGAAAGTAATCTTCGCCCGATTCGGGTGATTCGTGTTCAATAAAAAAATTTCTGCGCAATTTGCGTGAGGCATCAAAATCACCATTGCAAGAGTAATCCATTCTATGTGCTATCATTTCTGTTCAGTCAATGGTTATAAATCAGTATTGACATAGGAGCTTGTTTTGATTAATTTTGCACCAAAATTTCTTTTTAACCTATCGACGAAATTATTTACGCAATGATGAAAACGTTTCTTTTATGTCTATTCTCTCTCATGGGGCTTCCTTTAGTGGCAACATCTCAAGCCGACTCTTTCGAGTGGCGCAACGCTACCGTGTATTTTGTTATTACCGACCGCTTCGCTAATGGCGACACCGCCAACGATATTAATTATGGCCGCATCAACGACTACGGCTCTGAGCGTCTCAATGCTGCCACATTCCACGGTGGCGACTTTGTGGGAATGACGCAAAAGGCGCGCGAAGGCTACTTCACCGACCTCGGCGTGGATGTAGTGTGGATGACCGATGTGTATGAGCAAATCCACGGTTGGATGAGCGGAAGCGGTGCTGTCAACGACTTCCCCCACTATGGCTACCATGGCTACTATCCTCTCGACTACACCCAAATCGACAAGAACTATGGCACCGTCGAAGAATTTCGCGAATTGGTCGATGTGCTTCATTCGCAGGGCATTCGTGTGATGCTCGGCGCCAATATCAACGACCCCGGATATCCCACCCTTCTCGATGCCATTCAGCAGGGATTTGCCGAAACAGGCTTGACCGAGGCTGAAGCTGCCAAGCATATCACCTCGTGGAGCTATGACGACTTTTACAAAAATCGCGCCAATTGGAACGGCTGGTACGACCGTGGCTGGATTCGTATGCCCAACGAAGGTTGGGATGAAAACAATCCCCTCGAAGCTACCCTTTTCGGACTCCCCGACTTCAAGGACGAAAGCAATGAAACTGTGAAAATCCCCGATTTCCTTCAGCGCAAATGGAAACGCGAAGGAAAGAAAAACAACCCGTGGGTGAATCCCTCTGCCGCCAAGCTGCGCAAGAACCGCAACTGGAGCCCTATGCAATATGTCATTGCCTGGATTGCTTCGTGGGTTGAGGAGTTTGGTATCGACGGCGTGCGCTGCGACATCGTCGAAAACGTGCACACCTATCGATGGAAAGACCTCAGCGATGCTTGCAATGCTGCCCTCAACCGATGGCGTGCCACCCACCCCGATGACCCGGCTTCGCAATGGACCGACCGCTTCTATATGACAGGCGACTTCGATTGCGCCTCTATCGACTACAAGCCAGAGTATGCCCGGGCCGGATTCTCAAGCATGGTCAATTTCTATTTTCCCAAGCATGGCGACCTCGACAACATTGTATATACCTGGCAGGCTTATGCCGATAGCGTGGCTGCACACCCCGACTGGCACCCTTTCAGCTACCTCAACAACTCCTATCACCGCGACACCGACATGAGCAACATCATCGACTGCGCCACCACATTCCTCCTCACTCCCGGTGTGGCACAGGTGTTCTATGGCGACGAAACATGCCGCAAGCTCAGCGACGCACGGCTCAATGTGGATAGCGACCAGGCTTTCCGCTCCGATATGAACTGGAACTCAATCGACTCCCTCACCTTGAAGCACTATCGCACCCTTGGCAAAATTCGCCGCAATAACCCAGTGATAGCTTCGGGCAAGCAATCGACCATCGACTGCCACACCTGCATTCGCAGCAACAGCACCGACAAAGTCGTTATCCGCGTACTCCCACTCGATTGGCAACCAATCAACATAGGTGCTGCCTTCGCCGACGGCACAATTGTAGAGGAACTCTACACAGGTCAACAAGCGACAGTCACCGATGGCAAAGTTTCATTCCCACGCTACGAAAACAAAATCGCTATTATCAAAGCACGGTAACACCTCGGCACCGGCACTTCGAGGTGCCGGTGATAGGGAAATTTGGGGCTGAGAAGCATATTTTTGGAAATACGCTTTTTTGGTATCACAAAAAACATTAATTTTGTGGATTAATCGTAGTGTCTCACCTTTTAGGTGACCGCTACGATGCTATTAACGCGTTTTTTGAGAATTATGGATAACAAGACTTCAAAGCAACGATTGCTCGATTCACGCTACTTGCGCATGGCTCGCATCTGGGCTGAAAATTCCTATTGTGAACGCCGCAAAGTGGGTGCCCTCATCGTCAAAGACAATATGATTATCTCCGACGGATTCAACGGAACTCCCTCGGGCTTCGAAAATGTGTGTGAAGACGAGGAAGGAAAGACAAAATCCTATGTGCTTCATGCCGAAGCCAACGCTATAACTAAGGTGGCTCGCAGCGGTAACAGCAGCGACGGTGCTACCCTCTACATCACTGCATCACCTTGCATCGAGTGTGCAAAGCTCATCATTCAGGCGGGCATCAAGCGCATCGTCTATTCCGAGCTCTATCGTTTCCACGATGGCATCGACCTGCTGAACAGAGCAGGCATTGAATGTGTTCTATTAGAAGACAACGATAACAACAACTTAGCATAACTTTATTCTTTTTTTACTACAAAGCGCGATGAATCCATCGAAAAATACTATCGTTTGGCTGCCTCTTGCCATCTCCGTTTCGGTTGTCGCCGGAATGTTGATGGGAAATCTATTTTCCAACCAAAAGTTCATTAGCGACAACGATCGCAAGCTCAACACAATTCTCAACCTCATCGGTGAAGAATATGTCGATACCGTCAATATCGGCGACCTCGTGGAGCAGTCGATTCCGCAAATCCTTGCCAACCTCGACCCCCACACCACCTATATCCCTGCAAAAGACCTGCAAGACGTGAACAACGAACTTGAAGGCAGCTTTGGAGGCATAGGCATCTCCTTCATGGTGCTCAACGACACTACCACCGTGGTTGAAGTCATTGCCGGTGGACCCTCAGAGAAAGTGGGTATCATGGCAGGCGACCGCATTATCAAGGTTGACGGCGTAGATTTTGTGGGAAAGAAAATCAGCGACGACTCGGTGCGCGCCACTCTGCGCGGTGCCATCGGTTCCACTGTGAAACTCTCAATTAAGCGTGCCGGCACCAAGAAACTCCTCGAATACGACGTGAAACGTGGCGACATACCCGTGAAGTCGGTCGATGCTTCCTATATGGTCGATAAGCTCACAGGCTACATCAAGGTGAACAAATTTGGACGTACAACCTACGACGAATTCCTTAACGGCATGATGAAACTTATGAACGAAGGTGCAAAGCGATATATCGTTGACCTGCGTGGTAATGCCGGCGGCTATATGGAAATAGCAATACTCATGGCCAACGAGTTCTTGCCTTCCAATGAGCTGATTGTATATACCAAAGGCCGCGAAAAGAAGAACGACTCGCAAATGTGGAGCGATGGCAACGGATCATTCCAGGATGCCGAAATCATCGTCCTCATCGACGAGTATTCGGCAAGCGCAAGCGAGATTTTTGCCGGAGCTATCCAAGACAACGACCGCGGACTCGTGGTGGGTCGCCGCTCGTTCGGAAAGGGATTGGTGCAGCGGCAGGTGGCTCTCACCGACAGCAGCGCCATTCGCCTAACCATAGCCCGTTACTACACCCCCACAGGGCGTTGCATCCAAAAGGACTACAAGACCGGCGAATACAACCGCGAGCTCTACGACCGTTACAGCCACGGCGAGCTCTACAACAAAGACAGCATCAAGGTGGATAAATCAAAGCAGTTTATCACCGCACACGGCCGCACCGTATATGGCGGGGGTGGAATTGTGCCCGACATATTTGTGCCTAACGACACCACCGGCATCTCCACCTACTACATCAATGTGGCTAATGCCGGATTGCTCCAGAAGTTTGCTTTCACCTACTCCGATATCAACCGTAAGGCTCTCAGCAAACTCAAGGACTACAAGCAATTCCTTCGCATCTTGCCCAGCAACGATGCCATTCTTAACGATTTCGTCAACTTTGCCGCCGAGAATGGCGTGCCGGCACGATGGTATTATATCAATCTCTCGCGCAATCTCATCGTCACCCAAATCAAGGCTCTCATTGCACGCGACATATTTGGCCCCGAGGCGTTCTACCCCATCTACAACCGCGACGACAAGAATATCGAAGCGGCATTGAAGGCTTTCGACAACCACAAGGCTGTTTTCCCGATAACCGACGAAAAATGAACGACAAGAACGAACTGCGACGTGCCTTGCGCCAACTGTGCCGATGCTTCACCGGCGAGGTAGCCGATGCTTCGGCTATCTGCGTGATGCAGAAAGTGCAGCAGCTGCCATGCTTCTATGCAGCAAGCCGCATTGTGCTCTTTCATTCTTTGCCCGATGAATTACCCACTGCCGATATGCTGCAACTGTGGAGCCGAAGCAAGACGGTGTTGCTTCCACGTGTAGTAGGAGACGATATGGGAATTGTGGCTTACCATGCCGATGAACTTGCCACCGGCTCTTTCAATATCATGGAGCCAACAGGCAACGAGATTATCAGCTCGTTCCATTCCTCCGACGTTGCCATTGTTCCCGGGGTAGCTTTCGACCGCAACTGCAACCGTCTGGGGCGTGGCAAAGGCTACTACGACCGCTTCCTCGCCTCTTTCCCGGGCACCAAAATCGGCATTTGTGCCGACTTCCGCCTGATTGATGCGATTCCGGCCGAAGCACACGATGTGAAAATGGATTATGTAATCACTCCTTCAACAACCATTACGAAACAATGATAGTAACCAAAGACACTAAGCTACACGATGTGGTGATAAATGAGCCTGCAATCATTGCCGTGCTCAGCCGCTTCGGCATCACTCTCGGTATTGGCGACAACACTGTGCGCCTCATTTGCGACGAGCGTGGCATCGATGCCGCTTTTTTCGTGGCTGTTCTCAATGCATTTATCAATGAGGAATACTCCGGAAATGACGTTTTCCCGGCTTGCAAAGCCCATTCACAAGAGTTCCTGCGCCTCACCGGCGATTACTATTCGCGATTCCTCATCCCTAATGTGGAGCAACACTTCAATCTGCTCATTCGCCGCAACAACGCCGTCAATTCCAATCTCCAACTCATGCGCAACTTCTTCAATGAGGTGAAGACCGATATCTTGGCTGCTGTGTCGGGCGAAGCCGCTTTTGCTCCATGCTGCGCAGTAGAAGAGAAATTAGACGACCTTGTCAATATGTTTGTGATTCACCTTTCGGGAAATTACGATGTCAACCTCTGCCAGGCGGTGCTCTTCGCCATCATAGGGCTGAAAAAGGATATCAATCTCTACAACCGCATCTGCAATAGCCTCAAGTGATGGGAAATGTGAATATTGCCATAGTCACGCCTTGCACACTCACCTATCTCGGAGTGAAGTTGTTGCTTGAAGACCTTCCTTCGGCTACGGTGTGCCACATTCCCGATGCGTCACTGCTGGCTCACGACAATTCCGACCATTTCGATGTGCTCGTGACCGACTCTGAGGTGTGTATGTCGCATCTGCAATTCTTCTTGCCACGCCGAAGCAAGACGATTGTCATCACCTCTGCTCCGCACTTGCAACCTGCCTTCGATTTCATCGATTGCACCAAGAGTGCAGGGCAAATAAGCGAACGTCTCATCGCTTTCATCGACCGACTCCGCACCTCCGATTCACCGCAATCTGAGCTCAGTCAGCGCGAAATTGAGGTACTCACTCTCGTAGCTTCGGGTAAAATCAATAAAGAAATTGCCGATGCTTTGCAAATAAGCATCAACACCGTGCTCACTCACCGCAAAAACATTAGTGCCAAATTGGGGATAAAGAGTGTATCAGGTCTTAGCGTATATGCCATGATGAATGGCTATCTCAAATAAAGATTGCCGCTACTTCGCTATGAATTTGTAGAGCAGCGAGTCGCGCTTCAGTTTCGATTCAAGCTCGGGCGTAAGGTTCATTTCGTTGCCGAATTGGCACCAGAAAGTCTGTGCCACCACCGGGTCGAGGCTGAGAGTGCGTGCATAGAGGCGCTGCAATGAGTCGCAGCACTGCTTGTGAGCAAGTTCAAATTCGCGGTCGATACTGTCGGTGATTGCGCCATTTTTCACCATCAAGTCATAATTCTTGCGAAGGCTCTTTTGGCGGTTCACCATCCCCCAGCGCTCGGCAAATGCCCTGAAATACTCTCTGTTGAGCCTTGCTCCCTCAATATTCACATATCCGTTGCCAATGCGTATATCAGTTTTACCATTCTCAAGAATGAAGTAAGTGCATCGACTCATGAAATTATTGCCAATGCGAATAAAAGCAACAGCAGGTCGGTCGGTATGTCCGGTAATAGTAAGCGAGCGATTTCGGGCATCCACACAATGCTTTGCAAGCACACGTGCGGCCCCATATTCGGTGCTATATTCATATATAGTAACACTGTCGGCTTGCACACCGGCATCAAGTCGGCACACAACGCTGTAGCCCTCATCGGCATTTTTGCCACACGAGGCTACGCCAAGAGCCACCATAGCAACGATTATACTGATTATCCCTTTCATGTATGCAAAATTA
>JBJFEF010000155.1:0-2074 GCA_051890435.1 Muribaculaceae bacterium | reverse complement strand
GGTTCGACCTTGCGGTGATGGACGAGGCACACAAGATGCGCAATGTCTATCGCAAGTCGGCACGCACGGCAGCCGATGTGCGCGATGCACTGCATGGAGTGAAGAAACTGCTGCTCACTGCCACTCCATTCCAAAACTCGCTCATGGAGTTGTATGGTCTTACCTCAGTGATTGACGACCATTTCTTTGGCAGCGAGAAGAGTTTCCGCAACGAATATGGCAAGGGCGAAAACCTGAAACAACTGCGCGAGCGCATTCGTCCGCTTTTCACCCGCACCCTTCGCAAGGATGTGAAGGAATATATCAACTACACCCACCGCCTGCCTCTGACTCAGAAATTCAATGCCACCGACGACGAGTATGAGCTTTATCAGGCAGTGAGCGAGTTTCTACGTCGCGATGAACTCTACAGTGTGCCTGCTTCGCAAAAGAAGCTGACCACCATGATTGTCCGCAAGATACTTGCCTCATCTACCTACGCCCTTATCTTCACCTTGGAGCATATCAAGGAACGCCTCATGCGTATGTTGGAAGCCAACAAGACCGAAGACTTGAAAGTAGAGGAACTGGTGGATGAAGACGAGTGGCAGACCTATCAGGAATATGAGGACGATTCGGCAATGGTGTGCGAAGAGAGTCTTTTTGATGAAGACGAGATAGATGTGCATCGGCTCAAGAGGGAGATAGAAACCGTGGAAGGATTTATCGCCAAGGCGAGGCATATCAAGGAAGAGTCGAAGGCTAAGGCATTGCTCATCGCCTTGGAACATTCGTTCGACAAACTGCGTGAGATGGGAGCAAACCGCAAGGCCCTCATCTTCACCGAGAGCACAAAGACGCAAGCCTATCTGCGCGAGTTTCTTGAAGCCAATGGCTACGACGGCAAGGTGGTTTTGTTCAATGGCAAGGCATCCGAGCCACAGACCAATGATATATATAAAAGGTGGTGCGCTGAGCATCCCGACAAGGTGAGCGGCATCAAGGCTGCCGACCGCAGGGCCGCTATTGTTGACTACTTCCGGAATGAGGCAGAAATCATGATAGCCACAGAGGCAGCAGCCGAAGGACTCAACCTGCAATTCTGTTCTCTGATCATCAATTTCGACCTTAGCTGGAATCCGCAACGCATCGAGCAGCGTATCGGAAGATGCCATAGATACGGACAGAAATTCGATGTCGTGGTGGTCAACTTCATCAACATCAGGAATTATGCAGATGTAAGAGTGTTTGAACTGCTCAACGACAAGTTCAAGCTCTTCGACGATGTGTTTGGGGCAAGCGACGAGATATTGGGCAAGGCTGACAATATAGATATCGAAAGCCGTATATGGGAGATTTATCAGCAATGCCGCAGTGAGGAGGAAATCAATGCAGCCTTCAGTCGTCTGCAAGCGGATATGCAGGATGAGATAGACCTGAGGATGGACGAGGTGAGGCAGGAGGTGATTGAGCATTTCGACATCAATGTGCAGGAGCATCTCCGCACCCGCAAGGACGAGACCGGAGCCTTCCTCAACCGCTATCAACATATCTTTTGGGAACTCACAAAATATGTGCTGTCCTCACAAGCTGTGTTCAACGACTCCAACTATACCTTTGTGCTTAAGACTCCAGTAGCCGGAGAGCGCAAGGGCAAATATTCCATGCTCAACAATCAGAATGATGCCCTTCCGTATAGGCTCAACGACACGTTGGCGCAACATGTCATCAACACAGCCCTATCACTTCCCTTAGACGATGGCGGCACTGTGGTGTTCGATGAGGCTGCCATCAGCATGAATGCCAATCTGCCTGATTATCTGCATGGTGAAAGCGGATGGCTTGTGTTGTCAAGCCTCAGTGTGTCATCGTTTGAGGAGGAGCAATATCATATCTTCACTGCCATCACCGACTCTGGACGCACACTCACACAGGATGATGCCGAGCGGTTGATGCTGAACGGAGGCGTGGAAACAGATGTTGCAGCCATTTCTGCCGATGTAAAGGAGAAACTACAGAAGGACATTGCCCAACGTTCGAAGGCGAAACTGAACGACATCGACTCGCGCAACCTCAACTACTTCCGACAGGAAGA
>JBJFEF010000154.1:0-7532 GCA_051890435.1 Muribaculaceae bacterium | reverse complement strand
CAATATGAAAGGAATAACAATAGAAGATGCTATGGATTTATTCTATAACTCCACAACATTCCGTTGTATAAAAGATGGAATATCTGACATGCACACACTTAGCGACAAATACCTCGCTGAAGAATTGTGCAGAGAAATTGATGAAAAAGACAATCGGTAATTTGCCATTATAGCATAACTCCAATCATAAAAAATCGGGGCTCCGGCTGTGGGAGTCCCGATTTTTGGTAGGGTATTTTTATTCAATTAAATTGCTGTTAAGTGTGATGCGGCATCGTGCCACAAAAAGCCGGTTGCCTATCGCGCCACTCTAAAACTTAGAGAAGCGAAATGGAGCGATCAAGGAATTTGCTGAGAGCTTCGCCCTTAAGCATTCCGTTGCCAAGCAGTGCAATATCTACAAGCTGCTTTACCTTGTCCTGCTTCGACGCATAATCGCTCACAAGTTTCTCCTCCTCGTTGCGAACCATGCTCGCATCGTTCTCGCGAGTATTGAGAGTGTTACGCTCATCATCGGTGAGTTCCTTGCCACCGCTACGCTTGCCATTCAGGTCGGCAATCTCCTTGTTGATTCCGGCAAGTTTCTCCTCAAGTGGCTTCATAACATCCTTCAAGTCGTTTTCAGCGCTATCAAGGAGCGACTTCACGAGCGGATGCTCGGTGTTGAGCGTGAGGGTGTAGCTGTCGGGCATTTCGCCATAGAAGCTCATTCCGGGCTGCATTGCCGCCATTTCCTTCATGCGTCGCATATATTCGCTCTGTGTGATCACGATGGGGCTTGCTTGCGGATTCATCGCCTCAAATGCCACATAAAATTCACACTTTTCCATTGCCGGGATCTGCGACTTGAATAGGGTCGTGCCAATGGTGCGCTGCAGTGCACCAATTTCAGCCTCTTTCTTGTCCTTCGAGGGGATAATATTGTCGATCACGTCGCTATCCACGCGTACAAGGCGAGTCTTCTCAAGCTTGTTTTCAAGCAGTCCCACAAAGTGCGGGTCGAGCTGTCCGTTCATCATCAGCACGCTGTAGCCACGGTCGGTAGCAGCCTTGATGTAGCTATATTGTGCCTCCTTGTCGGTAGCATAGAGCATCACCACATTGTCGTCTTTGTCGGTCTGCGCTGTCTTCACCAGCTCCTTATAGTCATTGAGCTTGAAGAATTTTCCATCAGTGTCTTCAAGTAGAGCAAACTTCATAGCCGACTCGCAGAACTTCTCATCGGTAAGCATACCATACTCAATGAAAATCTTGATGTCGTTCCACTTCTCCTCAAAGTTCTTGGCATCGTTCTTTGCAATTTCCTCAAGACGTGCCGATACCTTCTTGGTGATATACGATGAAATCTTTTTCACATTTGCATCGCTCTGCAGGTAGGAGCGCGACACATTCAGCGGAATGTCGGGAGAGTCGATTACACCCTGAAGCAGCATCAAGAACTCAGGCACTACTCCCTCTACCGAATCGGTCACAAACACTTGGTTGCAATAGAGCTGGATGCGGTTCTTGTTGATGTCGAAATTGTTCTTGATTTTCGGGAAGTAAAGAATACCTGTGAGTGTGAATGGATAATCAACATTGAGGTGAATCCAGAAAAGAGGGTCGTCTTGACCGGGCTGAATTGCACGATAGAACTTCAAGTAATCCTCATCCTTCAGCTCAGTGGGCTTGCGAGTCCACAAAGGCTCCACATTGTTGATTACCTTATCCTTGTCGGTATCCACATATTTTCCGTCTTTCCACTCCTGCTCCTTGCCAAATACCACAGGCACCGGAAGGAAGCGGCAATACTTCTTCAATAGGGTCTCTATGCGTGCTTTGTCGAGGAATTCCTTCTCATCGTCATCGATATACAACACAATGTCGGTTCCGCGGCTGGTCTTCTCGATTTCTGTCATTTCATATTCGGGTGAGCCATCGCACGTCCAGCTCACAGCCTTCGAGCCCTCCTTGTAGGAAAGCGAACGAATCTCCACCTTCTTCGACACCATGAATGCCGAATAGAAGCCAAGGCCGAAATGTCCGATAATGGCATTGGCACTATCTTTATATTTGTTCAGAAACTCCTCGGCGCCCGAGAATGCAATCTGGTTGATATACTTATCGATATCCTCGGCTGTCATACCGATACCCGAGTCGCTCACAGTGAGCGTACCCTTCTCGGCATCTACAGTCACCGTCACCTTCAGGTCGCCAAGTTCGTCCTTATATTCGCCACACGACGCAAGAGTCTTCAACTTCTGTGTTGCATCCACTGCGTTCGACACAAGCTCACGAAGGAATATCTCGTGATCGCTATACAAAAACTTCTTAATTACGGGGAAAATATTTTCAGTAGTTACCCCAATAGATCCTTTTTGCATCATTTCTTATATTGTATGTTTTGTTATTAATCTTTTTGTGATTGTCACTCTTCTCATAAAAGCAAAAAAAATGCCACACTGCGAGAGTATGACATTTTAGCCGTAATGTTGTCACTTGGTGTGACTATTTTGTCGCATTTTCCACCTCGACACTACATTCCGCTCCAAGTGACACAAGCACTTTCTCATTCTCGGCATCGAGCGTGAGCGTGATAGCACCGTTATGAGCCGATGAGTTGACGAGCAAGAAGTCGGCAAGCACATCCTCCACATAGGTCTGTATGGCTCGCTTCAGCGGTCGGGCTCCGAAATTCTTGTCATAGCCCTTGTCGATAAGGAACTGCTTAACCTCATCGCTGATTGTCATGGTGAATCCCAGCTCCTCCACGCGCTTGTAGAACGAGGCAAGCTCTATGTCGATTATCTTCATCATAGCCTCCTTCTGCAACGGCTCAAACATGATGATGTCATCCACACGATTAAGAAACTCAGGCGAGAATTGCTTGTTGAGTGCCTTGCGCACAATTCCCTCCGAGTAAGCCTTGGTGCTGTCGCCTGTGTTGAAGCCAATTCCACCATTGAAATCCTTCACCTGGCGTGAACCGATATTCGACGTCATAATGATGATAGTGTTCTTGAAATCGACCTTGCGACCGAGGCTGTCGGTGAGGCGACCCTCATCCATCACCTGCAGAAGCATATTGAACACATCGCTGTGTGCCTTCTCTATCTCATCAAGAAGCACAACGGAGTAGGGGTGACGTCGCACCTTCTCGGTGAGCTGTCCGCCCTCCTCATATCCCACATATCCCGGAGGTGCGCCCACAAGACGCGACACAGTGAACTTCTCCATAAATTCGCTCATATCCACGCGAATGATAGAGTCGGCTGAATTGAATAGCGACTCAGCAAGCTTCTTGGCAAGATAGGTTTTTCCCACTCCCGTCGGACCGAGGAACATGAATGTGCCTATCGGCTTATTGGGATCCTTCAGTCCCACGCGGTTGCGACGTATTGCCTTCACTATTTTCTCGATAGCAGCATCCTGTCCGATTACTGCCTTCTGAAGCTCCTTGTCCATACTGAGCAGTCGCATACCCTCCGACTGTGCCAATCGCTGAGCCGGCACACCAGTCATCATAGCCACCACTTCAGCCACCTTGTCCATGTCCACAATCTCGCGCTGTTGTGCAAGCGACTCTTCCCATAGAGACTTGGCATCGGCAAGCTGCTTGCCGAGTCGCTCTTGCAAGTCGCGATAGTTGGCAGCACTCTCAAAGTCTTGTGCATGAGCAGCCTTCACCTTGTTGGCTTGAGCCTCATTCACAGCCTTTTCAAGGTCATCGATCTCCTTAGGCACCACAATGTTTGAGATGTGCACACGCGACCCTGCCTCATCAAGTGCATCAATAGCCTTGTCGGGGAAATTGCGGTCGCTCACAAAACGCTCTGTGAGGCGCACACAAGCCTCAATGGCATCATCGGTGTATTTCACGCCATGATGATCCTCATATTTATCCTTGATTTGCTTGAGAATCTCAATAGTTTCCTCAGCTGTAGTAGGCTCTACCATCACCTTCTGGAACCTGCGCTCAAGTGCACCATCTTTTTCAATATTTTTCCGATACTCATCGAGAGTGGTTGCACCTATGCACTGTATTTCTCCGCGTGCAAGTGCCGGTTTCAGCAGGTTGGCGGCATCCATCGAGCCCGAGGCACTTCCGGCACCCACGATGGTGTGAATCTCATCAATGAAGAGTATCACCTCCTTATGATTCGACACCTCATCAATTACGGTCTTGATGCGCTCCTCAAATTCTCCGCGATACTTGGTACCTGCCACAAGTGCTGCCATGTCGAGCGACACCACGCGCTTGTCAAATAGCACACGTGCCACCTTGCGCTGCACTATGCGCAGTGCAAGCCCCTCGACTATCGCCGATTTACCCACACCCGGCTCTCCTATGAGCACAGGATTGTTCTTCTTGCGACGGCTAAGAATTTGAGCCAGTCGCTCTATCTCTTTCTCCCTGCCGATAACCGGATCAAGGCGTCCTTCCTCGGCTTCACGGGTCATATCCTTGCCAAATTTGTCGATCATCGGCGTGCCAAGGTCGTTCTTTGGCTGCTGGCGGCTACTTTGAGTAGAACTCTCTTTCTTTCCAGTCTGACCTTGCGACTTATCCTTGCCTGCCGATGGACCATCCTCATCCTCATTCTCGGCAAAATCGGGTCCCATCTTTGGCGGAACAGTGTAGATAGGTAACATCTTGTCCACTATTTCATATTTAACTTCCATACTTTCAAGAATTGTGTAAATGTAACCTTTCAATGGATCGTGCAGAAATGCAAGCAACAAATGCTCCGTGCCTGCAACAGCACTCTTGCGCATCTTTGCCTCAAGAGAGGCAAGCTTCAACAAGCTCTCAAGCTTGGCACTGAGAGGGTAGTTGTGGCGTGCATGAGCTTCATCGCTGTCATTTTCTTCATCGACTGCATCCACCAGCTCTGCCTCAATGTAGTTGCGCAAATCAGCCATAGGAACCGACAGGTCGTTCAGCAACTTGCATGCCTTGCAATCACCCATCGTAAGCATACCAAGAAACAAATGCTCGGGCATGAGCATATTGCTGTGAAGACGTTCTGCCTCACTCCTTGCTGCCTCCATTAGCTGGTCGAAATTTTTTGAAAAGTAACCTAAAAAAGTCATACAATCTCCTATTTTCTTGCAAAATTAATGCTATTGGCACAAAATCGTGACACGATTAACACTATTTATGCTATTCTGCAATAACTATGCCAATTTTCATCACGCCACATTCCCTATGCTATTATTTGCAAAAGTAACAAAATAGTCATACCTTTGCAACATCCTTTATTTGGATTTTTTCAGAGTGTACCGGTTAAGGCCGGAATTATTATTGAAATATTTTGTTGTATTATTGTTGTTATAATTCATGGAATACAGAAATTTAAGCAACGCCGAGATAATCGCGTTGCAACAGCAGCATTGCTTTGCCGACGACTGGGACAATGTCCTCGTTGCCAACGGCTTCGACTCCCGCTTCGTGCATTGCGTCACATTCTCGGGAATAGTGAAAATCGGCTCACTTTGTGGCAGTTTCACCCTCCCCGGTGGTGTCGTCAAGCCTTCAGCTCTCAGGTTCTTGCGCCTTCATAATGTCACCATCGGAAACAACTGCTGCATCGAGAACGTTCACAACTACATCGCTAACTACACAATCGGCGACAACACTTTCATCGAAAATGTTGATACGATTCTCGTTGATGGCACATCCCGCTTCGGAAATGCCACCGAAGTGTCAGTGCTCAACGAAACCGGCGGGCGCGAAGTGCTTATCACCGATAAGCTGTCGGCTCACTACGCCTACATTATGGCTCTCTACCGTCATCGTCCGGCTCTCATCGACCGCATGAAAGACGCTGCTCGCTATTATGCCGACAAGCACGCTTCATCCATCGGAGCCATAGGCTCTTTTGTGAAAATACAAAATGTTGGCACAATCAAGAATATGCGCATTGGAGACTATTGCAGCATCATTGGCGCTTCACGATTAAGCAACGGCAGCATCAACAGCAACGCCGAAGCTCCGGTACACATCGGCCATGGCGTCGTGTGCGACGATTTCATCGTATCGAGCGGTTCTTCTATCGACGATGGAGCCACTCTTTCACGCTGCTTCGTGGGACAAGCCTGCCGACTGGGGCACGGCTATTCTGCATCCGATTCGCTCTTCTTCAGCAACTGCCAGGGCGAAAACGGCGAAGCTTGCGCCATTTTTGCCGGTCCGTTCACAGTGACTCACCACAAATCCACTCTCCTCATCGCCGGCATGTTCTCATTCATGAACGCCGGATCGGGATCAAACCAGAGCAACCACATGTACAAGCTCGGTCCGATTCACCAAGGCGTAATGGAACGTGGCGCAAAAACCACCTCCGACTCCTACATCCTGTGGCCGGCTCGCATAGGCGCATTTTCGCTCGTCATGGGGCGACACGTGCACCATGCCGACACCTCCAATCTACCTTTCTCCTATCTCATCGAGCAAAACAACTCCACATATCTCGTTCCCGGCGTCAACCTGCGTAGCGTAGGAACAATACGCGACGCTCAAAAGTGGCCAAAGCGCGACAGCCGCACCGACTCACACCGCCTCGATTTCATCAACTACAATCTGCTCAGCCCCTACACCGTGCAGAAAATGATGAAAGGCCTCACACTCTTGCGAAACCTTCGAAAAGCATCGGGTGAATTGTCGGACATCTACGTCTTCCAGGGCACAAAAATACGCAACGCTTCGCTCGTCAATGGCATTTCATTCTACACCACTGCCATTCACAAGTTTATGGGCAATTCCATCATAAAGCGACTCGAAGACATCTGTTTCAAAAGCAACGATGATATTCGCGCTCGACTCATCCCCGACACTACAATCGGAAACGGTGAGTGGGTTGACATCTCAGGACTCATTGCTCCCAAAAGCGAAATCGACAATATGGTAGCCGAGATTGAGTGCGGAGAGCTCAACAAACTCAAAACGATGAATGCCGAGTTTGAACGTCTGCACCGCAACTACTACACCTATGAGTGGACGTGGGTTTATAACCACCTTGAAGAATTTTATGGCATCAAGCCCGAAGAAATCACCGCAACTCATGTCATCGAAATTGTTGAAAAATGGAAAGAGGCAGTCATTGGACTCGACCGCCAGGTTTACGACGATGCCCGGAAAGAATTTTCACTCGCGGCTATGACAGGCTTCGGCGCCGACGGCTCCCGTATCGAGAAAGAGCTCGACTTTGAGCAAGTGCGTGGCGACTTCGAGAGCAATCCTTTCGTCACTGCAATCCTACACCACATTGAAGCAAAAACAGCCCTTGGCAACGAACTAATTGCCCGACTACAGCCCCTAATTGCTAAATAAGCGATAACTTCATCCCTTAAAATGAGAATCACCTCTGCCTCATAAGGTCATGTGGCAGGGGTGATTTCTCTAATGGCTATTTTGCATCAAATTTGTAGCTCACCGAGAACTTTACATAATTGTGCAGATAATCCTCAAACTCCTCACTTCTGCCATTTACGCTTTCATTGGCGTCTTGAAAAGTCTGTGAATTGAAAATATCATTTGCAGCAACAGTGAG
>JBJFEF010000153.1:0-2093 GCA_051890435.1 Muribaculaceae bacterium | reverse complement strand
AATAGGATTATTGTGCAAAAAATGGTGTGAGGTGTGGAAAATTCTTCAGTGACATTGAAGATGTTATAATAGAAAAATTTTCAGTGGAATTGAAGAATTTTCTGCATTTTCGTTTGTCGGGCTTCGACCGGAATGTTCTCAAAATATTTATCGGAGAATCTTTTGTGTGAAAAAATCGGTAAAAACTTGTGGGAATGAGCGAAAATGTGTAACTTTGCGACCGCTTTGGCGCAGAGTGCCAGGGCGAAAAAAAGATTTTTCACTCAACTGAGAGGAGGTTGTGGTAATATAATTAAAGACTGACAGACAACAATAATTACATATCAATCGACTGAAGCGGCTGCCACTGCAATCGTTCTGCACGCCGCAAAAGCTGCACCGCGCAGCACCCTGAGACGAAGGGTGAGGCAAGTGATGAACCGGGCTGAAGTGGAAGCCGGCGAGGGGTGAGCTGAAGAAGATGCAGAGTGGAAAATCGAAAAAATAAATATTGTAAACAAAAAATTAAAAACAAGAATAAGAATTATGATTATCGTACAAGTTAAGGAAGGCGAGAACATTGAAAGAGCTCTTAAAAAATTCAAAAGAAAATTTGAGAAAACAGGCGTTGTGAAGGAACTCCGTTCGCGCCAAGCATTTGAGAAACCGTCGGTTACCAATCGCAAGAAGATGATGAAGGCTGTGTATGTGCAGCAGCTTCGTCGCAACGAGGAATAATTTTCCGGCGAAATAATTTGGAAAACTGAAATCTTTGCACTAAATTCGTAGCAAGAAACCAGAAAAAGGACTTGCTACTATGATAATCGAGGATTTCTTAACATATTTACGGTATGAGTTGAATCTTTCAGCTTATACCGTTTTGTGTTATAAGACCGACCTCGGACAGCTGGTTGACTTTCTGTGTGGGGGCGATGAGGGGGCTTTTGATGCCGGCTCGGTGACGGCTGCCGATGTGCGTGCCTGGATGGCGTGGCTTGCCAAGCGCGGAGTGGGGCAGCGCAGTGTGCGGCGGAAGGTGCAGGCTGTGAGGGCGCTCTATAAATACTTGATGCGCCAGGGCAAGGCGGTGGATAATCCGGCTGCCGATGTGGAGATGGCGAAGGTGCGCCGCCGCCTGCCGCAGACGGTGCGCGAGGAGAACTTGAATGCACTGCTCGACGAGGAGATCGACTGCAACGACTTTGAGGCTGTGCGCGACAAGCTGATGGTGATGATGCTCTATGCCACCGGAATGCGTAGGGCTGAGCTGATAGGGCTGCTCGATGCCAACGTGGATGTGGATGAGCTGAAGGTGCTGGGAAAGCGCAACAAGGAGCGCGTGATTCCGTTTGCCCGCGAGCTTAGCGAGTGGATTGCACGTTATCGCGAGGTGCGTGAGCGCAGCGGGGCTACGTCGGCTGAGGGAGTGTTTTTTACTCGCCGCGATGGGAAGTCACTCTATCCTATGCTTGTGGAGCGGGTGGTGAAAGCAGGGCTCGACCGCGTGGGAGGGTCGCAGCGGCGAAGTCCGCACGTGCTCAGGCACACGTTTGCCACGGCGATGCTCAATGGGGGCGCTCAGCTCAACAGTGTGAAGGAATTGCTCGGACATAGCACACTTGCGGCAACGCAAGTATATACACATATAACATTTGGAGATCTAAAATCTAATTACGAACACGCCCATCCCAGGGCATTAAAAAAAGGAGGATGATATGGAAGTTAGAATTAAAGACATTCATTTCGACGCAACTCAGAAATTGGAGGAGTTTATCAACAAGAAAGCACAGAAGCTCGCGCGTCGTCACGAGGAGGTCACAGAGATGGATGTGACTCTGAAAGTGGTAAAGCCAGAAACCTCAAATAATAAGGAAGTCGCAGTGAAGCTCACAATACCGCAGAAGGAGGTACTCTATGCCTCGAAAATAGCCGACACGTTTGAGGAGGCAGTGGATTTGTGCCTTGATGCGCTATCGCGCCAGCTCGACAAGAGTGGCAAGGATAAGTAAGGGAGATATATAGATATTGACTGGAGGGCTGCAGCTTGCAAGGGTTGCAGCCCTTTTTATAGGTAAGAGGTAAGAGGTAAGAGGTAAGAGGTAAGAGGTAAGAGG
>JBJFEF010000152.1:0-2094 GCA_051890435.1 Muribaculaceae bacterium | reverse complement strand
ACCAACGTGAACGTGACCGCTTGCGAGCAGGGAGTATTCTTCTCGCAGACCCGCGGCTCGGGCAACAACAACAGTTATGCTCCTGCGTTCATCGTGTGCAACCACGAGGGCGAGACCGTGTATAGCAGCGCTGATCTTACCGACCTCAACGGCTGCTACGGCTCAGGACTTGCACTCGACGATGATGCATGCACAATGTATATCGCCGACGAGAACGCCAACGTGCGCGTTTATGATGTAGCTTGGGGTGAGGACGGCGTGCCCTCATTCACATTCAAGTATGGCTTCACAATGCCTAACTGCTCTGAACTTGTACAGCTCACCCTCGACTATGCAGGCAACCTGCTCGGCTACAACCGTGGCAAGGGCTTGATGGTAGTGGCATTGCCTAAGGATGATGCAGAGGTGGAGACACCGGCAGCCAAGACAATCACCATCAGTGGCGGTATGATCGACACCGGTGTTGAGGCAGTGAAGGCTGAGAAGGCAGTGAAGGTTTATCCTAACCCTGCAACCGATGTGGTTACAGTGGAGACTGCCAACGGCATCAACAACGTGGAGATCTACAACCTTGCAGGTGCAGCAGTGAAAGCCGACGCTACAATCGACGGCACAAAGGCTACCCTCAATGTGGATAACCTCCCGGCAGGAGCTTACATCCTCAGAGTGAACAAGCAGGCTGTGAAACTCATCAAGAAGTAATCACAAGCAAGATAACCGATAAGAGGGAGGCTGCGCATCCGAAAATAGGGGGCGCAGCCTCTTTTTGTCATAAACCGGGCATAAGCGCGGGAATTGGAGCGAACTGCGGGTGAACGTTGAGAAATAGTATTGGTTTGGTTAAAATTGTGTTAAATGAATATGGAAAATGGCTAATTTTGAGCAAAAGCATTAACTTAGCAATGTGAAAAAAGGTGTGGTTACGGCAAACCGTAACCAATTGCACACAGCCAGTATGTAACTAAAAACTTGCCACTTATGGGTTTATTTGGAAAAACTGAAAGCGAGCGCGAAACTGATTTGATAAATCAGGTGAAAGCGCTACAAGACTCTGTGGAGCTTCAGCGACGGATAGCCGCCGATGCCGAAGCTGCCGTCAAAGCGAAAGACGAGGAACTTCGAGCCGCCTACAGCGAACTTCAGGCAATTCAGAAGGAAGTAGCCGACATGCAGAAGAAATTAGCTGATGGCGATGAGAAGAGCACTAACGTGTATAAGGAGATAGAGTCGATAAAGGCTTCTCTTGCCGAGAGAGATGCAAAAATCGCATCTCTCGAACATGCACTTGCCGAAAAAGACGCCCAGATTGCATCTATGAAAGAAACTCAGCAGAAGCCGGTGGAGGAGCAGAAGCCGGTGGAAGTCCCCGTGGTGGCAGCACAGCCTGCCGTGGATTACACTCCGCAATTTGAGGCAATAAAGGCACAGATGGCTGACCTGAAGGAGTCGTACGGCGACCTGGTGCGCAAGGACGACCTTTTCAACTCGATGCACAAAGAGCTCGACACGCTGCGCAACGATGTGTATAACAAGCTCACACGCCCCTACAAGGTGTCGATAATATCGCTCTACGACAGCATTATGCGCACCTACAACTACTATAGCAGCCATAAGGAAGAGGAGGGCAGCTATGACCGCCTCTTGAAGCAGCTTGATAACTTCATCATGTCGATAGTGGATATGCTTTGCGATGAATACAATCTCGATAGCTATGATGCCAAAGAAGGCGAGCCGTTTGACCGCCGCGCACACAAGACGATGGATGTGGTGGAGACCGACGACCCGGCAAAGCACGGCACAGTGGCTAAGGCACTGCAGTGCGGATTTAAGTACACAGCCTACGACCCTGTGAAAGGCATAGAGCGTGAGGTGATATTCCGCCCGGCATTTGTCGATACCTACAAGCTGAAACAGCAGCAGTGAAACAATAGTGAAACTGAAGCCGGTGGCAGTGAAACAAGAGCCTGAAGCCGGTGGCAGTGAGAAATTTTAATTTTTAGAATAATAACTAACAACATAAACATACTTATTTGAAATTATGGACAAAAGTAGAGCCGTTTATGGTATTGACCTTGGTACTACCTACAGCTGCAT
>JBJFEF010000151.1:0-2097 GCA_051890435.1 Muribaculaceae bacterium | reverse complement strand
AGCCCTACGACCTCTACATCCGTGATGCAGTGGGCAAATTCCAGGGAATGGATCCTAACCAGTGGCCCGACGACAAGACAAGCACTTTGCCTAATGGCGACCACAACTCGGGATGGCACTTTGTGAAGTATCCTCTCTATACTGATGACGACGAAGGACAGATGGAATCGGACTATTGCGAGATTCGCCTTGCAGAAGTTGTCTATTCACTTGCCGAGTGCAAGATGCGCAGCGGTGATAACCCTGGTGCAGCACATCTCCTTAACACAGTGCGCGAACGCAACTATCCTGAGGACAAGCTCATCGACAACCTCTATGCTCCCGATGGACGCGCACGTTTCGACGAGAAGGAAATGCTTGCTGAGTGGGGACGCGAATTTTTCGCTGAGAGCCGTCGTCGTATCGACCTTATCCGTTTCGGCAAGTTCTCAAGCGGAACATGGTGGGACAAGACACCCGATGCCGACAAGCACACCGAGATATTCCCGATTATGCGCGAAATTCTCAACTCCAACCATGCACTTGTGCAGAACGATGGTTACAACAAATAATTTCACTCACACGATATAATAATTATCATTGACTTTATTATGAAATCAATTTCTAAGATATTTGGCTTGGCAGCGCTCACACTTACTGCGGCGCTCACAAGCTGCGAGGGCGAGAAGGACTTGATTATCATTGAGGAAGACCTTCCGATTAAGACCTCTACACTCTATATGGTGGGAGATGCCACACCAAATGGCTGGAATATCGATGCTCCCACAGCGCTCACTCCAAGTGAGGAAGACCCCTTGATTTTCACCTATGAGGGTAAACTCAACACCGGTGAGATGAAGCTTTGCCTCACACCGGGCAGCTGGGATGCACCGTTTATCCGTCCGGCAGAGGCAGGTCTTGAAGTGACAAAGGCAGGACGCCCTGCCGAGACATTTGTGATGCACGCCGGTGACCCCGACTTGAAGTGGAGAATTGCCGACCAGGGTATTTACAAGCTCATTTTCAACCTTCGCAACTGGACAGCAGAGTTCCAGTATGTGGGTGAAGTTCCAAAGGAGCCAAAGACCCCGATTGAGACCGAGACACTGTATATGGTAGGTGACGCTACACCTAATGGATGGAACATTGATGCACCCACTCAGCTCACCAAGGAGAGCCAATACATATTCACTTTTGAAGGCGACTTAAAGAAGGGTGAGATGAAGTGCTGCATGGCAACAGGAAGTTGGGATGTTGAGTTTATCCGTCCGGCAGCCGATGGCGTGGAAATCAACCGCGATGGAGTAGCCGACAGCGAATTTATCAAGAGCACTAACCCCGACAACAAGTGGAAGGTGACCGTGGCAGGCAAGTACAAGCTCACATTCGACCTCCAGAACTGGACTATTGAAGCAAAACTCCTTGAAGAAGCTCCCGAGGAGCCACAGCCCGGCGAAGGTGATGCAATAGAGGCAGAGATGGTGTTTGCCATTGGCGATGCTTTGGAGTCGGGCTGGTCGCTTGATGCAGCACCCTTGCTCACAGTTTCGTCGGATAACAAATATATCTATTCAGGCGAATTGAAGCTTGGCTTCGGTGACTTGAAGTTTGGTACAGTCAAGGATTTTGGCGCAGCATTTATTCATCCGGTAAATGCAGGTTGCTCAATCTCGAAGAGCGGTGTAGCCGACAATGCCATCGACTATTACGCCGGTGACCCCGATGCCAAGTGGCGTGTGAACGATGAGGGAACCTACAAGGTAACGCTCGACCTGCAGAACCGCACTATAGCAGTGGAATATGTGGGTGAAGGCGGTGGCGACACTCCCGATGACGCAATCACTACCGATGTGCTCTATATAGTAGGTGATGCGTCGCCCAAAGGCTGGAGCCTTGATGAGGCAATTGGACTCACCAAGTCGGCCGACGATCCATATATCTTCACCTACGAAGGTGAACTCAATGTGGGAGAATTCAAATTCTGCATCGAGCGCGATTGGGGTGCAAAATTCATCCGTCCTGAGGTTAATGGTACAGAGATTGACCACAACGGAATGGTAGCTCAGAAGTTTCTCTACTATGCCGGCGACCCCGATAATAAGTGGAAAATCGTTGAGG
>JBJFEF010000150.1:6261-7616 GCA_051890435.1 Muribaculaceae bacterium | reverse complement strand
CGATCGAATTCGGCAGAGTTTGGTTCACGTTTTTCCATATATGTAAGTGTATCCTATTGCAAATTTATAGCTTTTCTCTGATATTTTGCATATTCCAAAGTGTATTATTGGAAATATCATTTCCATTTTTAACAATATGGTGATGTTTGCGACAATATCGTAGTTTTTTGCGGCAAGTATATTGCCTATTTTGAGTGAATTTTGTAATTTTGCAAAAGCGGACTTCGCTCATTATTGATCAACCGGGCTGAAATCTTCTGCAACAACAGCAAACAACATATCATAACAGAAAGTGCCGGAACCATCAATCGGGGACAATCGCTAAGTGATTTGAGTTTTTTGCGAATATGATAACTTAATACACCAACACAATATAAAGCAATTATGAGAATCAAGAGATATTCACTAATAGTGGCGGCGGTGTGTGCACTGCTACCTTGTTTCGGAAAATCTATCACACCAGTGGCTCCGGCTTCGCTGCATCCCGGCGACACCATTGCCATCATCAGCCCGGCATCGCGCCCCGAGCCTGCCGACGTGGAGGCTGCCTGCAATGCTATGCGCCGATGGGGCTATGTGCCTGTGGTGGGCAAATACGCTCTTGCGCAGCATGGCACTTTTGCCGGCACTATCGAGGAGCGCCTGAGCGACCTTCGCTGGGCTTTTGAGTCGCCCGAAATCAAAGCCATTGTGTGCGGTCGCGGCGGCTATGGCTGCGCCCAACTGCTGTGCGAATTGCCCGACGGATATTTTGCAAGTCACCCCAAGTGGCTCGCCGGATATAGCGACATATCTGCCCTTCATGCCGCTCTCACAAATGAGGGCGTGATGAGCATCCACTCTCACATGTGCGAGCCCATTGGCCGCAACGGCGGCACCGATTTGCTAAGCCTCATGCTTCGCTCTATTCTCGAAGGACGATACCCCGAATACACCGTGGAAGCTCATAAATATGACCACCCGGGCACTGCCACAGGCACTCTGGTGGGCGGAAATCTTGCCGTGCTCAACGACATTGCCGCCTCGCGCTACGACATCGGCAACATTGATGATGCAATTATTTTTCTTGAAGATGTTGACGAGGGGTTGGAGGCTCTCAACCGCGCCCTCTACCGCCTGAAGTGCGCCGGTGTGCTCGACCGCGCCCGTGCTCTGATTCTGGGACAATTCACCCACGCCAAGCGTAACCTCGACTTCGATTGCCCCGAGGATATGTTTCACGAAATACTGAAGGACTATAATATCCCCATCTGCTTCGGCTTCCCGGTGGGGCATGTGGCTGAAAACGTGCCTCTCATCGAAGGCGCTCCGGTGACGCTCACCATCACCCCCGAGGGCACCACCCTCATCTACCG
>JBJFEF010000150.1:3016-6161 GCA_051890435.1 Muribaculaceae bacterium | reverse complement strand
CGCCTCTGAAATGGCATTTAAAAAAACTACGTTTTTTATTTGCCATTCCGCTCGGCTTGCACTAATTTTGCAAAAAGTTTTAGGATTACTCTTTTTACAACTATGAACTTGACTCCAAAAAATAAACAAATACTCGTGATTGCAGGCATCGTGGGCGGTCTGGCACTGATGTCGTTCCTCATTTTCACCACTCTCGAAACTCGTCGCCAGTTTGAAGAGGCTACGGCTGTGAATGAACAACTTAAACTGCAAAACGACCAGCTCTCGCTCGCCGGTGAATACGAACAGCTCAATAGCCAATTCAAAAACTATGAGAGCCAAACGCAATATATCAACAACGACTCTATCCTCATCAAATATGGCGAGGCTAAGGAGAAGGTGGAAAAACTTCTCACTGAGCTGAAAACGCAGAAAATCACCAGCCAGCGACGCATCAAGCAACTGCAGGACGAAATCAAGACGCTCAAGAGCCTCATGCGCCACTATGTGGAAATCATCGACTCGCTCGGCAAGGAAAATGCCGGATTGCGTGCCGAAAATGCCGAAATTCGCCAAAAGAATGAGCAACTCAGCTCTCAGGTGTCGGAGGTGTCGGCTCAAAATGAGAATCTCTCGAAGCGCATGACGCTTGCCGAGAAGCTCAATGTGTCGGCGCTCTCGCTCACTCCGCTCAAGAGCAACGGCAAGCAGGAGAAGCGCGTGGGAAAAGCCAAGCAGCTGCGCGTCACCTTCACCATTCCGCAAAACAATTCCACTCCGGTGGGCGAAAAGACGCTCTTTGTGCGCATCACCAACCCCGAGGGCACACTGCTCGGCGGAAATGGCACATTCGACTTCGAGGGCGGAAAAGTTGCCTACACCGAGCGCAAAACGATTGAATACGACGGTCAGGAGATTGCAGGAATCTCCATCTACTGGAATGTGAACTCGGTGCTTAATCCGGGTCAATACACAGTGGAGATTTTTGCCGACAACTATCGCCTCATTTCCCGCAAATTCTCATTCGACAAGTAGCGGTGAGGCTTCAATGGCTCGCCTTGGCTGCTTCTCTCTTATTCTGTTGACTATCTTGTGCAATGAAGGCTAACATCGCGAAAATCCGCAACGGCTTGGCGGGCATTTATCCCAAGGAGGAAATCGACGCCATGGTGCGCATCATTTTTGAGCAACTCATGAGCTACTCCACCGTGGATATGGTGCTGCGTGCCGACAGCGAAGTGCCCGAATTTATTGCAGCCAAAATCGATGATGTGGTAGCTCGCCTGCAACGCCATGAGCCTCTGCAATATATCCTCGACGATGCCTACTTCTATGGCATGCACTTCCACGTGACGCCTGCCACTCTCATTCCCCGACCCGAAACTGAACAGCTTATCGACCTGATTGTGGGCGAAAACGACAACCGCTCCGACCTGGCTGTGCTCGACATCGGCACTGGTAGCGGCTGCATCGCCATTGCACTGGCTCGCTCGCTACGGTTCCCCACAGTGTCGGCTATCGACATTTCGCCCGATGCCATTGCCGTGGCTGAGCGCAATGCACGCGAGCTGAAGGCGAAAATCGGCTTCACTGTCGCCGACATCCTCACCGCCGTTCCACCCAAGGAGCAATACCACATTGTGGTGAGCAATCCGCCCTACATTGCACTCTCTGAGAGCAAAGCCATGGACAGCAATGTGCTCGACTATGAGCCCCACTCGGCTCTCTTTGTGCCCGATGCCGACCCGCTGCTATTCTACCGTGCCATCACGCACTATACCCTCTCAGCCCTAAAGCCGGGCGGAAGGCTCTACTTTGAGATTAACACCCGCTTTGCCGACGACACTGCCCGCCTGCTCGCCGATGCCGGAATGGAGCAAGTGGAGCTGCACCGCGACTACACTCAGCGACTGCGCTTTGCATCGGCGACGAAACCCTTAGGCTAAACTCCACGACAATGATAAGCAAGAAAACCACCGCAATATCGCCCGAAAAAGCCCTCTACAAGGCTGCCACGCTCTGCTCGCGAAGCGAACAGTGTGCTGCCGACATACGCACCAAGCTCACTGCCTGGGGTGTGATGCCAAGCGACGCCGATGCCATCATCCAGCGACTTGAGCGCGAAAACTACCTCAACGAGGAGCGCTATGCCCGTGCCTTTGTACGCGACAAGTTCCGCTTTGGCGGTTGGGGGAAAATCAAGATTGCCTATGCACTGCGGCTCAAGCGCATCGACGAAGCTGTTATCGGTGAAGCTCTCGAAGAAATCAGCGATGACGACTACCGCGAGGCGCTGCTCGATGCCCTGCGCTCAAAGCTCCGCTCGGTGAAAGGGCGAGAGCCAATGCAGCAACGTGCCGCCCTCTACCGCTTTGCAGCCTCACGCGGCTACGACAGCGACCTCATTTCACGGGCTGTCTCCACACTGCTCTCCTCACCATTCTAAGACTATGCTACCTCTGCTGCAAAATATCGCCGACTTGCTCATTCCGCGCTATTGCCCCGTGTGCGGCTCTCCGCTCTCGGCTCACGAGCGCGACGTGTGCACCAAGTGCCTCACCCACCTGCCACGCACCCGGCTGCACCTGCACCGCTTCAACGCCATGGAGCAGCTTTTTGCCGGGAAAACGCCCATTGAGCGCGCCACAGGCTTCTTTTGGTATGAACGCAACAACCGCTATTCGCAAATTCTACAATCAATAAAATATCGCAACAAGCCCGATATGGGATTGCGCCTCGCCGAGCGCTTTGCACGCGAAATCAGTCCCGACGGATTTTTCGACGGCATCGATGCCATCATCCCCATTCCGCTTCACAGCAGCAAACTCGCCCTGCGAGGCTACAACCAGAGCGAATATATTGCCCGCGGCATTTCGCGCGTCACCTCCATCCCTGTGCTCGATGTGGTGACTGCCGCCCTGCCCCACTCCACACAGACGCACAAAGGCAATTATGCCCGCTACCTCAATGTGCGCGGCATTTTCTCGCTACAAAATCCCGATGTGCTCGAAGGGAAACATGTGCTGCTCGTAGATGACGTGGTGACTACCGGTGCCACCCTGCTCTCGTGTGCCGAGATGCTCAATGCCGAGGTGCGCCAAGTGAAGATTTCGCTCGCCACCCTTGCAGTGGCAAGGCTCGAATGAGGAAAAACTCACCACCAAAA
>JBJFEF010000150.1:0-2916 GCA_051890435.1 Muribaculaceae bacterium | reverse complement strand
AAAAAAACTAAGGGGTGCATTTGCCTTGGCAAACACACCCCATAAGCACTACCACAAATTATTCATACAAGAATCCTTCAATACAATAGCTTCAATAATATCAGAAATCGATTCGCTTAGTTCACATATATAGAGCTACACTTCTATGTGTTTCTATCATGTAATTTAGTCTTTTTGGAAACACATCACACTTTGTTTGTTCATACTCAGAATGATCTTCAACTCTAATGCTTAATGAAAAAATCTTTGCAAATATATGAAAACATTTGTTAGTAAGCAAAGCTCACCCCCCCCGATTAACTTTTGTTAACTCTTGTCGCAAATTGCGTTCAAAAGTATCAAATGGTAAATTTTGAAAACTAAATTGCAAATTCCGGTAACTAAACGGCGAGAAAACGCACGTCAGCACGTTTCCTCGCCATTATTGCTAATCCCAAAATTTTGTGGAATTTTAACTACTTATTTTGTCGGTGTATCCAATTATTTCAGCTCAAAATCCACCGACGTGCGTATGTCGTCGGCAGCAGCAGCGATGTGAGCGGTGAACACACCCGGCTCAGCCACCCACTTGTGGGCATCGACATCGAAGAAGCTGAGAGCGTCCTTATTGATGGTGAAAGTCACCGTCCCGGTCTCGCCCGGCTCAAGTTCAATCTTCTCAAAGCCTTTGAGCTCCTTAGTGGGGCGGTCAACGCTGCACTTCTTGTCGCTCACATAGAGTTGCACCACCTCGGCACCTGCGCGGCTGCCGGTATTGGTCACATCCACGGTGAGAGTGATAGTGCCGTCGGCAGTCATTGTCTTGCTGTCGGCAGTCACCTTTCCATACTTGAAAGTGGTGTAGCTCAATCCGTGGCCAAAGGCAAAGAGCGGACGAATCTTCTTGGTGTCATACCAGCGGTAGCCCACATAAATGCCCTCAGTGTACTTCTCGTCGAGAATCTTGCTGCCATCGGTGCGCTCCACGCCGGGATACTGGTTGGCATCAGCCGAAGCGTGTGCAGGCGAGTCGCTAAGTTTCACGGGGAAAGTCATAGGCAACTTACCCGAAGGGTTCACCTTGCCGAAGAGCACATCGGCGATGGAATGACCTGCCTCAGAGCCGATAAACCAAGCCTGAACGATAGCCGGCACCTTCTTCACCCACGGCATTGCCACGGCATTGCCCGACACATTCACCACCACAAGGTTCTTGTTGGCAGCGGCAAGAGCCTCAATCACGCGGTCCTGGTCGTAGGGAAGCTCAAGTCCGGCGCGGTCGGAGTCTTCACAATCCTGGTGAGCAGCCTTGTTAAGTCCACCCACAAATATCACATAGTCGGCATCCTTTGCAGCCTCCACAGCCTCGGCGATAAGCACCTCGGGAGCACGGTCGTCAGCCAGATTCTGACCGGTAACCACGCCGTTGTATTCGCCCGACGGGTCACCCACATATCCGCGCACATATTTCACCTCGGCTTTCCCGGCAACAGCCTCCTTGATTCCGTCGAGAGGCGAGATTTCGCGCTGCACCTTGAGCGACGAGCTACCACCGCCCACTGTCATCATCTTGATGGCGTTCTCACCCACCACGAGAATCTTCTTGGTGGCATCGATATTGATAGGCAATGTGTTATTCTTGTTTTGGAGCAGCACTATTCCGTTGGCACCAATCACGCGGGCAGCACGGTAGTGGTCATTGCTGCAGAGCGAGCCCCAAGGGCGGTTGCGGTTCATCTCGGTGCGGAAAATGAGGCGCAGCACGCGGCGCACCTTGTCGTTGAGCACCTCGATGCTTGCTTTTCCGCTGCGCAGGGCATTGAGATAGGGATTGGCAAGGTAGTAGTTGTCGTAGGCATTGCTAACGCCATTGGCAAGGCCATCGGTCCAGCTTCCAAATTCCATATCCATACCGTTGGTGATAGCTTGCTCGGTGTTGTGCACGCCACCCCAGTCGCTCACCACGGCACCGTCGAAGCGCCATTCCTTCTTGAGGATATCGTTGAGGAGATATTGGTTGGTGCACACATGCTGGTCCTTATAGAGGTTATACGAAGCCATGATTGTCCATGCCTCACCCTCTTGAACGGCAGCCTTGAAAGCCGGCAGATAGATTTCATAGAGGGTGCGGTCGTCAACAATCACATTGGTGGTGTGGCGGTTGATTTCCTGGTTGTTGAGAGCATAGTGCTTCACACAGGCAGCCACGCCGTTGCTCTGCACGCCTTGAATGTAGGGCACCACCATTTGGGCAGCGAGATAAGGGTCTTCACCCATATACTCAAAGTTGCGGCCGTTGAGCGGAGTGCGGTAGATGTTCACGCCGGGGCCCAGCAGCACCGTCTTCTTGCGGTAGCGGGCTTCTTCACCAATCGAAATACCATAGAGCATTGATAACTCCTTGTTCCACGAAGCAGCGAGGCAGGTGAGAGCCGGGAAAGCCACGCAGGAGTCATTGGTCCAGCCAGCCTGATCCCACTCATCCCATTTCACCTCGGGGCGAATGCCGTGAGGGCCGTCGGTCATCCACACCTCGGGAATACCAAGGCGTTTCACGCCGGGCGAGCAGAATTTCGACTGAGCATGGCACACAGCCACCTTCTCCTCAAGTGTCATGCGCTTGAGAGCATCTTCCACACGCACCTCAATGGGCTTTGTGTCGTCGAGATAAATGGCAACGCGTTTGCCAATCATGGGGCGTTTTGGCAAGTGGGCACGACTTTTCTCGCCCATTGCCGACTGCGCCGATGCGAGTGGCGCAACACACAGGAAGCCCAAAGCAAGGGCTACCGAAAGAAACATTTTCTTCATTCTTAAAATGTTAGTTTATGAAGGGTTATATACTATGGTAAATTGGTCGTTTTCTTATCCAATACTGCGAAACAGCCGCCACCATTCAGCCCGAATAATGCTAAATTACATTAAATTGGCATTTGG
>JBJFEF010000149.1:0-2102 GCA_051890435.1 Muribaculaceae bacterium | reverse complement strand
GGTCTCGACATCTACGAGCATGGAGAGAGCTGCTTCAACTAAACGAAGAGTTTAGAGTGAACAGTTTAGAGTGAAGAGTTATGATTACCTTCAAGATATACGTTCTGTGCAGTTTAGTAATCAGAACTCTTCACTCTTAACTCATCACTCTCAACTTTATATCGCAAACGACAAATAACAAAAAAAAGAATAATAATATGTGTGGAATAGTAGCAATTTTCAACATCCAGGAGCAAACTCCTGAACTAAGGCAAAAAGCATTACGTATGAGTCAGAAAATCCGTCACCGCGGTCCAGACTGGAGCGGAATCTACGACGGAGGCTCGGCAATACTCTGCCACGAGCGCCTTTCTATCGTCGATCCTGAATCAGGCAAACAGCCCCTTTTCAGCCCCGACAAGAAACAGATTCTGGCTGTTAATGGCGAGATTTACAACCATCAGGACCTAAGGAAACAGTATGCAGGACGTTATCAGTTTCAGACTGGCAGCGATTGCGAGGTAATTCTCGCCCTCTACCGTGAGAAAGGCATCGACTTTTTGGAAGACCTTAGCGGTATCTTCGCCTTTGCGCTCTACGATGCGGAGAAAGACGAGTTCCTCATCGCACGCGACCCTATTGGCGTAATACCTCTATACATAGGATACGACAAAGACGGGAAAGTCTATGTCGCAAGCGAAATGAAAGCCCTCGAAGGTAACTGCGACGAGTATGAGGTGTTCCTCCCAGGACACTACTACTCAAGTCGCGAAGGAAAGATGAAGCGCTACTACACCCGCGACTGGATGCAGTACGATGCGGTGAAAGACAATGGCGCAAGTGTTCAGGACATACACGATGCACTTGAGGATGCCGTAAAACGTCAGCTGATGAGCGATGTGCCATATGGTGTGTTGCTCTCAGGAGGACTCGACTCGTCAGTAATCAGTGCTGTGGCAGAGAAATTCTCCGAGCACCGTATTGAGGACGACAGCGCATCAAGGGCATGGTGGCCGCGCCTCCATTCCTTTGCAGTGGGACTGAAAGGAGCTCCCGACCTGGCAAAGGCTAAGATGGTGGCAGACCACATCGGAACCGTACACCATGAAATTAACTACACAATTCAGGAAGGTCTCGATGCCATACGCGACGTGATCTATTTCATCGAGACCTACGACGTGACCACAGTCCGCGCCTCTACCCCGATGTATCTCTTGGCACGCGTCATAAAGTCGATGGGCATCAAGATGGTACTTTCGGGTGAGGGTGCTGACGAAGTCTTTGGCGGCTATCTCTACTTCCACAAGGCTCCCGACGCCAAAGCGTTCCACGAGGAGACTGTGCGCAAGCTCTCCAAACTCTATCTCTACGACTGCCTGCGTGCCAACAAGAGTCTCTCGGCATGGGGTGTCGAAGGCCGTGTACCATTCCTCGACAAGGAATTCCTCGACATTGCCATGCGCACCAATCCTGAGGCAAAGATGTGTCCCGGAAAGACCATAGAGAAGAAGATCGTGCGTGAAGCTTTCGCCGACATGCTGCCCGAAGCAGTGGCTTGGCGACAGAAGGAGCAGTTCTCCGACGGCGTGGGCTACTCGTGGATTGACACACTGAAACAAATCACAGCCGACCAGGTGAGCGACGAGCAAATGGCACATGCCGCCGAACGGTTCCCCATCAATCCGCCACGCAACAAGGAGGAATACTACTACCGTTCCATCTTTGCAGAGCACTTCCCCAGCGACTCCGCCGCCCGCACCGTACCCAGCGTGCCGAGCGTAGCCTGTTCCACTGCCGAAGCTCTCGCCTGGGACGCCTCTTTCAAGAATCTCAACGACCCCAGCGGCCGTGCCGTTGCCGGCGTACACGACGAAGCCTATGTCAAATAGCTTCGCCCTACACCCCCTACAACCCCCTACAACCCCCTTACAAAAAAAAATGAAAAAACGTTGGATAATCCTCATGACCGCAATGGTCATCATTGCCATTGCTGGTCTCTTCGCACCGGAGCCATCTTTCGAGTGCGACTTTTCTAAGATAGATGCCGCAGACGTGGCATGGTTGATTACAGCCACCATCTTCGTACTGATGATGACACCTGGACTCTCCTTCTTCTACGGAGG
>JBJFEF010000148.1:6890-27418 GCA_051890435.1 Muribaculaceae bacterium | reverse complement strand
CCACCCGTTTTTTCACAATGGGACTTTTTTTTATCTCTCCCATTATTGTAAAACTTATAGGTGGGTAGCTCTGCTTATCCCCACCGCTTATAAAAAGAAAGAAACTTATGTTACCACGACAACAGGGACTTTATGATCCTATCAACGAAAAAGATGCTTGTGGTGTAGGTCTCCTCGCCAATATCAATGGTATTAAATCTCACCAATTGGTCGAAAAAGGCTTGCAAGTGCTTGAAAACATGGTGCACCGTGGCGCTGAGGGCGCCGATGCAAAGACCGGCGATGGTGCCGGTATAATGGTACAGATTCCCCACGAGTTCATACTTCTTCAAGGCATTGCCGTGCCCGAAAAGGGCCGTTACGGCAGTGGTCTTATGTTCTTGCCTAAAAACGACGACTCTCAGCAACTAATCCTCGACATCCTTGAGCGCGAAACCCTCGAACTTGGTCTCACCATGCTTCCCGTACGCGATGTCCCCACCAACAACGAACTTCTTGGTGAAGTGGCTAAGGCTGCCGAGCCCGATATTAAGCAAATATTCATCGCCGACGAACGTACCAACGAGGACATCGAGCCTAAGCTTTACGTCCTCCGTCGCCGCGTAGAAAAGAAAATCGCCGAATCAGCGGTTGTCGGCAAGGACGATTTCTATATCGTATCCCTTTCGTCGCGTGTTATCATATACAAGGGTATGTTGTCTTCGCTTCAATTGCGTTACTACTTCCCCGACCTCATGAACCCCCATTTCACCACAGGAATGGCACTCGTTCACTCTCGCTTCAGCACCAACACTTTCCCCACTTGGAGCCTCGCCCAACCTTTCCGTATGCTCGGCCACAATGGCGAAATCAACACCATTCAAGGCAACCGCATGTGGATGCACGCCCGCGAGTGCGTTCTCAATCCCAAGTCGCTCGGCGGTGCCGACGTTTCTCCCATCATTCAGCCAAACATGAGCGACAGCGCTTCGCTCGACAACGTGCTCGAATATTTCGTAATGGCTGGAATGTCGTTACCTCACGCCCTTGCTATGCTCGTGCCTGAGTCTTTCAACGACAAAAACCCCATTTCTCCCGAATTGAAGGCTTTCTATGAATATCACAGCATCCTAATGGAGGCTTGGGACGGTCCCGCAACGCTCCTCTTCAGCGATGGAAGATATGCCGGCGGTATGCTCGACCGTAACGGATTGCGCCCTGCACGCTACCTCATCACTCACAACAACACCATCGTCGTGGCTTCTGAGATGGGTGTCCTCCCGTTTGAGGCTTCTGAAGTGAAAGAGAAAGGCCGCCTCCGCCCGGGTAAAATGCTCATGGTGGATATGGAGAAGGGCGAAGTTTACGATGATGCCCTCCTCAAGGAAAATCTTGCCAACGAATTTCCATATCGCGAATGGCTCGCGAAAAACCGCATAAAGCTCGACCAAATCAACAGCGGAAAGAAGGTGAACAACGACGTTGCCGACTATATGCGTCTCCTCACCACTTTCAATTATCACAAAGAAGAAATCGAGAAAATCATCACTCCCATGGTCACCGATGCCAAGGAGCCTGTGCACTCAATGGGTAACGACACCCCGCTCGCAGTAATGAGCGACATCCCTCAGACGTTCTTCAACTATTTCCGCCAGCACTTCGCACAAGTCACCAATCCCCCTATCGACCCTCTACGCGAAGAACTCGTAATGAGCCTCGACAGCTACATTGGTGCTATCAAGATGAATCTGCTCGAGCCTACTCCCGACCTCTGCAAGATGGTGGAGCTTAACCGCCCAATCCTCACCAATGCCGAGCTCGATATCCTCTGCAACCTCCGCTACAAGGGATTCAACACCCGCAAGGTGAAAATGACTTTTGCTGTTGCTGATGGTGCCGAGGGTTTGCGCAAGGGCATTGAAAACCTCTGCCTTGAGGCTGAAAAGGCTGTCGATGAAGGTTGCAACTACATCGTCCTCAGCGACCGCGAGATTGATGCCAACCACGCTCCTATTCCTTCGCTCCTCGCTACTTCGGCCGTACACCACCACCTCATCGAGCGCAAAAAACGTGTGCAGACGGCTCTTATCATCGAGACTGCCGATGCTCGCGAGGTCATGCACTTCGCTCTCCTCTCGGGATATGGTGCAAGTGCAATCAATCCCTACCTCGCTTTCGCCATCATCGACGACCTGGTAAAGCAGAAGGAAATTCAGCTCGACTTCAACACGGCAATGAAAAACTACATCAAGGCTGTCGATAAGGGCTTGCTCAAGATATTGTCGAAAATGGGTATCGCCACCATCACAAGCTACAAAGGTGCCCAGCTCTTTGAGGCTATCGGTCTATCTCAGAGCTTGATTGATGCCTACTTCGGCAACACCATTTCGAAAATCGGAGGTATCGACATCTTCGACCTCGCTAACGACATTCTCGCTTCTCACTCCGAAGCCTGGTCCGACTGCTTCGACGACCGTTTGCCGCTTTCCAACCTCGGCGTATATGCATTCCGCAAGACCGGCGAACTTCACGCTTGGAACCCCGAGACTATCGCCACTCTGCAAATTGCCACTCGCCTCGGTAGCTACAAGAAATTCAAGGAATATACTGCCGCCGTCGATGGCAAGCCAAAGCCCATCTTCATTCGCGACTTCTTCGATTTCAAGAAGGGTACACCCGTGCCTATCGAGGAGGTGGAAAGCGTCGAAAACATCATGCACCGCTTCGTGACAGGTGCCATGTCGTTTGGCGCAATCAGCAAAGAAGCCCACGAGGCTCTTGGAATCGCTATGAACCGCATTGGCGCAAAGAGCAACACCGGTGAAGGTGGTGAGGATGCCGAGCGCTTCAAGCCGCGTCCCGATGGCGAATCGGCTCGCAGTGCCATCAAGCAGGTAGCTTCCGGTCGTTTCGGCGTCACAGCCGAATATCTCGTCAATGCCGACGAAATACAAATCAAAATTGCCCAGGGCGCCAAGCCTGGTGAGGGTGGTCAGCTGCCGGGATTCAAGGTGGATAAAGTGATTGCCAAGACCCGTCACTCTATCCCCGGCATCTCACTCATCTCTCCCCCACCGCATCACGATATCTACTCTATCGAAGACCTCGCTCAGCTCATCTTCGACCTCAAGAATATCAACCCCGACGCAAAAATCAGCGTCAAGCTGGTTTCCGAAAGTGGAGTCGGCACTATCGCTGCAGGTGTGGCTAAGGCCAAGGCCGACCTCATCATCATCAGTGGTGCCGAGGGTGGAACCGGAGCAAGCCCCGCAAGCTCTATTCGTTATGCCGGTCTCCCGTCTGAAATCGGTCTCGCCGAAACTCAGCAGACTCTCGTGCTCAATAATCTCCGCGGCCATGTGCGCCTGCAAGTCGATGGCCAGCTCAAGACGGGACGCGACGTGATTATCCAAGCCATGCTTGGTGCCGAGGAATTCGGCTTCGCCACTTCGGCTCTCATCGTGCTCGGCTGCGTGCTCATGCGCAAGTGCCACAAAAACACTTGCCCGGTGGGTGTTGCCACCCAAAACGAAGAGCTCCGCAAGCGTTTCGCAGGAAAAGCCGATTATCTCGTTAACTTCTTCACTTTCCTCGCTCAGGAAATCCGTGAATACCTCGCCGAAATCGGTGTCAGAAAATTCGATGAAATCGTCGGACGCAGCGACCTTCTCTCTGTCAAGGAGGGTATCCATGTGAGCAAGACTCAGCATCTCGACTTCAGCCGTCTGCTCTATCGCCCGGCTGAGTGCGACACCAACGCTATTATCAACGTCACCGAGCAAGATCACGACATCAAGAACGTGCTCGACCGTGAACTCATCAACCGCTCTTATCCCGCCATTTCTTCGGGTATGCCGGTTGAGCTTGATTTCCCCATCAAAAACACCAACCGCTCGGTGGGTGCCATGCTATCCGGTGCCGTTGCAAAGAAATATGGCAACGACGGGCTCCCCGATGGCACTATCTCTTGCACCTTCAAGGGCTCGGCTGGTCAAAGCTTCGGCGCATTCCTCGAGCACGGAATTTCTTTCCGCCTCGAAGGCGACGCCAACGACTATGTGGGTAAAGGTCTCTCCGGTGGCCGCATCGTCATCGTGCCTCCCTCCGGATCCACTTTTGCCCCCGAAGACAACATCATCGCCGGAAACACCATCCTCTATGGCGCCACTTCGGGCGAAATGTATATCAACGGCCGCGTTGGTGAGCGCTTCTGCGTCCGCAACAGTGGTGCTACTGCTGTAGTTGAAGGCGTGGGCGACCACTGCTGCGAATATATGACAGGTGGACGCACCGTTGTCCTCGGTCCTACAGGTCGCAACTTCGCCGCCGGTATGAGTGGTGGTATCGCCTATGTATGGAATCCTAAGGGCGACTTCGACTACTTCTGCAACATGGAGATGGTAGAGCTTTCGCTCATCGAGGATATGGCCGACAATCGCGAACTCTACCGCATTATCGGCAACCACTACAAATACACCCGCAGTGCTCTCGCTGCCAAGATGCTCGACAATTGGCAGGAATACGTCGAACAATTCATCAAAGTCATTCCGTTTGAGTACAAGAAGGTGCTCCACGATGAGAAGATGGAGAAGCTCCAGCGCAAGATTGCACAGCTTGAGAGAGAATAATCAATTAGTCATGAACCTTAGCAATAACACAATATAATGGGTAATCCAACAGCATTTTTAAGCATTGATAGAAAAGAAGCCGGATATCGCCCTATTAGCGATAGAATAAAGGATTTTGGCGAGGTGGAGCAGACGCTCAACCCCGAAGACCGTCGCCTCCAGGCATCACGCTGCATGGAGTGCGGCGTGCCTTTCTGCCACTGGAGCTGCCCCACAGGTAGCCGTCCTCCCGAATGGCAAGACCGCCTTTTCAAAAACGATATTCGCGGAGCTTATTCCATACTCACTCAAACCAACGACTTCCCCGAGTTCACCGGCCGTGTCTGCCCTGCTCTCTGCGAGAAGGGTTGCGTGCTCAACAAGTCTCACCAGCCTGTAACAATCCGCGAAAATGAGGCTGCCATCGTCGAACGCGCTTTCCTCGAAGGCATCATTCAGCCTTTCTTGCCCAAGGTACGCCTCGCTAAGTCGGTGGCTGTTATCGGCTCTGGTCCTGCCGGTCTGGCTTGTGCCAACCGCCTCAACCGTGTCGGATACCAAGTAACCGTATATGAGAAGGATGAGGCTCCGGGAGGTCTCCTGCGCTTCGGAATCCCCGATTTCAAGCTCAACAAGTCGGTCATCGACCGTCGCGTGAAGCTTATGGAAGAAGAAGGTGTGAAATTCATCTGTGGCGTGAAAGTAGGCTCCGATGTCACTATCAAGGAGATTATCGACAAGTTCGACGCCGTCTGCATCGCTATCGGCTCGGGCGTCCCTCGCAATCTCAATGTTGAGGGCCGCGACCTCAAAGGCGTACACTTCGCTCTCGAACTTCTCCAGCAGCAAAATCGCGTAATTGCCGGCTCGGAGATTCCCGCCGGCGAGCGAATCTCTGCTAAAGGCAAAAACGTACTCGTGATTGGCGGTGGCGACACCGGTAGCGACTGTGTGGGCACTGCCAACCGTCAAGGCGCACGCACCGTAACCCAAATCGAAATTATGCCCAAGCCGCCCGTTGGCGAAAATCCTGCTACTCCTTGGCCTTATTGGCCCGTAGTGCTCAAGACGTCGAGCTCTCACGAGGAAGGTTGCGACCGCCGATGGCTGCTCGACACCCGCAAGTTTGTTGCCGACGACAACGGCCGCGTTTCTTCTGTCGAAGTCGAAGAAGTGGAATGGGTGAAAGATGAAGCCTCAGGCCGCATGAACCTCGTCCACACCGGCAAAGTTTCCACTATCAAAGCCGAACTCGTGCTCCTCGCTATGGGATTCACCAATCCCGTCTATGAAGGATTGCTCAACGAACTGAAACCCGAGCTCGACGCTCGCAAAAACGTGAAAGTCGATGCCAACCAAATGACTTCAGTCGATAAGGTGTTTGCTGCCGGTGATGCTTCCACCGGTGCTTCTCTCGTGGTGCGATGCATCGCTTCGGGGCAGAAAGCCGCTGCCGGTATCGACAAATATTTGAAGAGCCAAAAATAAACCACATACCTATGAGGTCGGGATTGCACATCCAATCCCGACCTCATTTTTCCCTTCAACGCCTGAATATAATTTTTTTCACTACCCCAACAAAGATATGGAGACTCTCAAACACGAATGTGGCATCGCAATGATTCGCCTGCGCAAGCCCCTAAGTTACTACAAAAAGAAATACGGCACTTGTTTCTATGGCCTCAACAAGCTCTACCTCCTCATGGAGAAGCAGCACAATCGTGGTCAAGAAGGCGCCGGTCTCGGTTGCATCAAGCTCAATTCACAGCCCGGCAACGAATACATCTTCCGCGAACGTGCTCTCGGCTCGGGCGCTATCCAAGAGATTTTTGCCAATGTTAAAAAGACTATCAGCAGCGAAGTCGCTTCAAAGCACGATGAAGAGCTGCCTTTTGCCGGCGAAGTCTATATCGGGCACCTCCGTTACAGCACCACCGGAAAATCGGGTATCAGCTATGTGCACCCATTCCTCCGCCGAAACAACTGGAAAGCCCGAAACATGCTCCTTTGCGGCAACTTCAATATGACCAATGTAGAAGAAATATTCCAGTCGGTAATCAACGAAGGACAGCACCCACGAATCTATTCCGATACCGTACTGCTGCTTGAGCAGCTCGGAAACGAGCTCGACAAGGAGCATCGCCGAATGCACAACATCTACAGCACCGTAGGTCTCGACGGGATTGAACTAACTCGCAAAATCGAAGACAACATTGAAGTCACTAATATACTTCGCGACAAATCCCGCATCTGGGACGGCGGATTCGTCATTTGCGGTGCCATTGGCAGCGGCGATATGTTTGCCCTACGCGACCCGCACGGAATCCGCCCTGCTTTCTACTACGTCAACGACGAAATAGTTGTCGTTGCATCAGAGCGCCCCGTTATCCAGACCACTATGAACGTGGCAATCGACGACGTGAAGGAGCTTGCTCCAGGCTCGGCCATCTCGGTCAATCGCGCCGGCGACGTGAAGATCACCGATATTCTCGGACAGCAAAAAAACCAACGATGCTCTTTCGAGCGCATCTACTTCTCGCGAGGAAGCGACCGCGACATCTATTGCGAGCGTAAAGCTCTTGGCCGTGAACTCGCTCCTGCCATCCTCAAGGCTGTAAACTACGACCTCGACAACACCGTGCTCTCCTTCATCCCCAACACCGCCGAAGTGGCTTATATCGGCATGATTGAGGGCCTCGACAATTATCGCCGTGGCGAGCAAATCAAGATGATCGAGAAACTCGATCCCTCGGCACCCGATTTCACATCAAAGGTTGAGCACATTCTCTCCCATCACCTCCGTGTCGAGAAGCTGGCTATCAAAGACATCAAGCTACGCACATTCATCGCCGAGGGTGAATCGCGCAACGACCTCGCAGCCCACGTTTACGACGTGACCTACGGCCTCGTGAAAACAGGAATCGACAATCTCGTTGTAATCGACGACAGCATCGTCCGCGGAACCACGCTCAAGCAGTCAATCATTCGCATCCTCGACCGCTTGAAGCCAAAGAAGATTGTCATCGTCTCATCGTCGCCTCAAGTGCGCTACCCCGACTACTACGGTATCGACATGTCGCGTATGGGCGAGTTTGCTGCATTCCGTGCTGCTATGGCTCTCCTCAAAGAGCGCGGCATGAGCAACATAATCGACGACGTATATCGCAAATGCAAGGCTCAGGAAAATCTCCCTAAGGAGCAGGTCATCAACTACGTTACCGAAATCTACAGCCCCTTCTCCGACGAAGAAGTTTCGCGCAAAATTGCCCAAATGCTCACCCCCGACGGTACTAATGCCGAGATTGAAATCATCTATCAGTCGCTCGACGGATTGCACAAATCCATTCCAAATCACCCCGGCGACTGGTATTTCTCCGGAAATTATCCCACTCCAGGTGGCAATAAAATGGTGAATCGTGCGTTTATTAATTACTATGAGGGTAATGCCGACTTGCGCTGCTGATGGCAGTGCAAGTCGGTAACGGCTCTTGCCGGTTTCTCAACAAGACGATTTATCTCACTAATATCATAAAAAATAATGATGAAACTTCTACACAACATCTGTTTCCGCCTATTCACCGCAGCTCTTGTGATGCTGTCAGTGTCGATTAATGCATCTGCTGTGAAAATTGCCGTCCTTGCCGACGTGCACGTCTCTCCTGGTTCTAAAAACGAAGCTAAATTGCGCGAGGCTGTTGCCGAAATCAACGCCGGCGATGCCAAGCTCGTAATCGTTGCCGGCGACCTCTCCGATGAAGGCTCCGACATTCAGCTCACCAACGTGAAATCTATCCTCGATGGTGTCAGCAAACCTATTTACGTCATTCCCGGAAATCACGAAAACAACTGGAGCCAAAGCGCTTGCAAGACGTTCAACGACCTGTGGGGCAACGACCGTTTCGTTACCGAAACCGACAGCCTCGTCATCGTTGGCATCAACTGCGGACCCTACATGAAGATGGGCGACGGTCACATCAAGCAAGAAGACCTCTCTTGGCTCGACAAAACCCTCGCCGAGCGCACCCGTTCAGGAAAGCGCGTTCTCAGCGTGTGCCACTATCCTATCATGCCCGACCTCGACAACTGCAACGACTATGTGGCTGTACTCCAGAAATACCCCATAGTGTCCCACATCTGCGGTCACTACCACACTTTCAAGTACTACAAGCGTGGCGACATCAACGCCCTCATGTGCCGCTCTCTCGATATGCGCAACGGCAACTACGGATACTCCATCCTCGACATCGACAACGACTCCGTGCGTCTCTTCGACAAAAAGCTCGGCATCGACCCCGTCAAAGTCATAGCATATAAAGTCGATGTGGATATCGCTCCGCTCACCATCGCAAATGCCGACGATAGCTCCGAACTCCCCGACAACGTGAAAATCTCTCTCATCCATCGCGACGAAGCTTCGATTTTCACCCGCGTCGGCGTCGATAACGACAACATCTATTTCGGCAACTCTCTCGGATATGCCAAATCGGTCAATATAGCAACTGGCAAAGTCAACTGGACCTACAAAACCGATGCATCGCTCTTCTCGCGTCCTGCCGTTGCCAAAAATTCTGTCATTATCCCCACCGCCGACAAACGCCTCGTTTGGCTCAACAAGAAATCGGGAAAAACCGAATTTGTGTGGAATGCCAACGGTCCCTATGTTGCCGACGGTATCATTCGCGGTAACATCCTCTACCAGGGTGGTTCAAAAACGTTCCAAGCCTGGGATGTGAAAAAACACAAACTCATCTGGCACTTCGACAGCATCTTCAACTATTGCCAGGCTGAGCCTGCAATCGACGGCAAAAACATTGCTTTCGGAGCTTGGGACACCTATCTCCGCCTGCTCGACACCTCCAACGGCAAGCTCCTTTGGAAGTGGAACAACGGCAAAAACATCAACCTCTTTTCACCCGGCAACTGCGTACCGGTAATCACCCACGACAAAGTTATTATCGTTGCCCCCGACCGCTATATGACAGCTATCGACCGAAATTCAGGCCGTCAAATCTGGCGCAACAACGATTTCAAATATCGTGAAAGCCTCGGCGTTTCTGCCGACGGAAAAACAGCCTACGCCAAGACAATGGACGGCGAGATTGTTGCCGTCAGCACCGAAGGCAATGAGTTCAAATTGCTCTGGAAAATCGACGCCGAACTTGGCTACGAGCACGCTCCCTGCCTGGTTGTTGAGTCAAAAGGCATCGTATTCCTTGGCTCTCTACATGGCGTTGTTGTTGCCATCGACCCCGTTGCACAAACAACGCTCTGGCGCTATCGCCTCGGTAACTCCCAGTTCAACGGCTGGGACATCGATGCCAAAGGCAACCTCTACACTTCCCTCATCGAGGGCACCGTGTGGCGCATAAGCATAAAATAACGACATCAGCTTTTGAGAGGACGCACCACTCTCCGTGCGTCCCTGCTTTTTCAAAAATCTACCCTTTTTAGCATCAAATCGCATCTTTATGTATCAACCTCTTGCCGAACGAATGCGACCTAAGTCGCTCGACGAATACATCGGTCAAAAGCACCTCGTGGGCGACGGTGCCGTCATTCGCCGCATGATTGAATCGGGCAACATTGCCTCCTTCATCTTGTGGGGACCTCCAGGTGTGGGCAAAACCACACTCGCCCGCATCATCGCCGAACAGACACAATCGTCGTTCTACACTCTCTCGGCTGTTACTTCGGGTGTGAAAGAAGTGCGCGAAGTGCTCGAGCGTTGCCGTGCCGACGCCTCAAGCATGTTCTCAAAGGGGCGCCCCATTCTCTTCATCGACGAAATTCATCGCTTCAACAAGTCTCAGCAAGATTCCCTGCTCGGTGCCGTCGAAAACGGCACTGTCACTCTCATCGGTGCCACCACCGAGAATCCCTCATTTGAAGTCATCCGTCCGCTCCTCTCGCGCGCCCAAGTATATGTGCTCAAGTCGCTTGAGAAAGACGATCTCCTCGAGCTCCTGCACCGTGCCGTCACCACCGACGCACTGCTCTCTAAGATGACAGTCGAAATCCGCGAAACCGATGCCCTGCTCCGTTTCTCGGGTGGCGACGCCCGCAAGCTTCTCAACATTCTCGATCTCCTCTATCAAGCCACTCCAGCCAATCAGCCCATCATCATCAGCGACAGCGTGGTCACCGAGAGCCTCCAGCAAAACCCCATGGCTTTCGACAAAAACGGCGAGATGCACTACGACATAATTTCGGCTTTCATCAAGTCGATTCGTGGCAGCGACCCCGATGCAGCAATCTATTGGCTCGCACGTCTCATCGCCGGCGGCGAAGACCCCAAGTTTATCGCTCGCCGACTCATGATTTCGGCAAGCGAAGACATCGGCTTGGCTAATCCCAACGCCATGCTCCTCGCAAATGCAGCATTTGAGGCTATCAACAAAATCGGATGGCCCGAAGGACGCATCCCTCTCGCCGAAGCCACAATCTATCTCGCCACTTCGCCAAAAAGCAACTCAGCCTACATGGCAATCAACTCTGCCCTCGCTTTCGTTGAGAAAACAGGTAACCTCCCTGTCCCCTTGCATCTGCGCAACGCTCCCACCAAGCTCATGGACGAACTCGGATATGGCAAAGACTACAAATATGCACACGACTTCCCCGGACACTTCGTCAATCAGCAATATCAGCCTGACGAAATTGCAGGAACTCGATTCTGGAATCCCGCCGACAATCCCCAGGAAGCCAAGATGAAGCACCTCATGGACTCTCTCTGGTCTCCCAAAAATCAATAACGTCACAAATATCATCACGAATGGATACCCACCTCAAATTTTCCGACATCATCCGATACATCTTCCTCGGTTGCATAGCACTGATTATTGTTGCACTCGCAATCGTCCTCTATCACACCTACTGCGTATGCAACACAGTTGAACTATTTGATTGGATAAAAAAATCCAATTTCAATCAATATGTTAAGGAAGTCACCGACAGCTTCACCATTATAGCTATCGCAGCTATCGCATCGTTCTATTTCGTCGGAATCATTGTGCAAGGCATTCGCATGATGTTCTTCCAGTTGCTCTACTATTTCAAGGACACAGCTCCCATGAGCTTCCTTTTCGGCAACAGCTCCAGCCACCATCATTCCGCGGCATTAATAGCTTTCTTCATCCGTACTTTTTTATTCTCACCAGTCTTCTTCTACGACATCAGCACCTATTGTCGCGTCCTGAAGTTCCGCAACTACTCATCTTCGGGCTACCCTAAGTGGATCTTTATTTCCAACCATCCCGAAGAATTGTGCGAAATCATCGAAGGTGCAATCAGCAGCGGAAAATATCGCGACGACGACCGCCGCTATCTCAACGAGCTCCTCATCGGCATCCTCGCCGTGGTGCGCATCGTCATGTGGGTATTCCTTGCTCTTCCACTTTTCTCCAAATGCCTTATGCTCAACGTCTCCCACACTCTGCTCGTTGCCCTCTTATTCCTCGCTATTGGATTCATCATCACTTTGATTGCCAAAGCCTATGCCTCCGAGTACATCAAGTCGATGGGAACCAGCCTCAGCGCTCGTTGCAACGACCCCGAAATTATGCAGCGTTTCAACAAGCTGCTCGCATCTAACGGAACACCCAAAGTGTACATCCTCATGCGCACTTGCTTCTCTGTGCAACCAGGTCATCCCGTTAATGCTCAGCAGCTGCAATATGAGCAAAACCTCAAGCGTGCACTCGATTCCATCAACCGGCAATCCTATCGCAACATAATGGTTATCGTGCTCGAAGACACTGCCAAGAAGCTCGATAAAGAAGCTACTCCTGCAAGCAAAATCATCGCTTCCTATCAAGACTCCTCCAAGTTTCCCTTCCTCTTCGACAAGATTGCTTATAGCGTGGAGAATTGCGGTAGCCCGGCTGCTTCGATGATTCGCATCAAAGAGCTGTTCTTCAAGACTGCCTGCGATAACGACATCGCAATTATGCTCGACGACGACGATGCCCTCAAGCGCAGCGACGCTATCGAGGACATAGTCTATATGATGAATCGTCGAAAAGCCAACATTTGCCTCACCTCATTTGAAAGCTGCGGCGAAATCAGCCGCGACATCACCAACAAAGGCGGCGGAAAGCACAACGAGCTTGTCAATCAGCTCAGCACCAAGCTCGCCGGTGATTTCCAGCCCGACCTATGCTACGCAAGCAGCATTGGCTGGACCAAGGCATTCCGTCTCCAATCGGCAAAAACCATGCACTCCTTGCTCTCTCAATATGCCTCACGCTATCGCGAATTGAAACGCTACGAGGATTTCCCCGATTTCATCGCCTTCCTCTTCAGCGATTCGCGCATTTGCAGTGTCCCTACTCCCACTCATCTCTACTACAAAGACAAAGGACGCATCACCACCATCAAAAACATCGCCGACTTCGAGGTAGCTCGCACAGGCTTCCTCTCCTTGCTCTTGAAAATGGTGGTTGAGAACCACAAGCTCTTCACCAATCCCTACGAAGCCGAAGCTCACACCATCGAGTTCATCCTATTCAAGACTTGCCAGATCGAAGGCATCATGAACAAATACGCCCGTGAAGCTAAAGCAAAAATTAAGGCAGGTGAGTCACTCGAAGAGGGCGAGGCCGACTTCATCGGCGTTGTGCCCGGCACTTTCTCCAGTTGGCTCTATCATCAGTTGGCTGCCGACAATCTGCTCCAGCACATCGCCAAGCACCTCCCCGACGTCAAGTCGGCCGATTCGTTCTTCACTTGCGTGCGTGATAAGCAGGCACAACTCGTGGCAAAAAACATTATTCCGCCAAGCACCTTCTAAGTTACAATTTCACATGAAATTTGGCTTACTATTTGTCGGTTTTCACTCATTTTTATGTTATATACCCAACTTTTTGGCGATTTTTGTTTGTGACTTTGTCAATAATGCGTAACTTTGTAGGGATTATGGGAACACGTGCATTTTCTACACGTGTTTTTCGTGTACACAATCTTCAACGAGATAATTTTTGAAAATAATTTTATAAATCATTCTAATATCTTTAGTATTATGAGTTTGAATATCGTTGTTTTGGCAAAACAAGTGCCTGACACACGCAACGTGGGCAAGGATGCCATGAAGGAAGATGGTACCATCAACCGCAGCGCTCTGCCCGCTATCTTCAACCCCGAGGATTTGAATGCTCTTGAGCAGGCTCTCCGACTCAAAGAAGCTCATCCCGGTTCTAAAATCACTTTGCTTACCATGGGACTCCCGCGCGCAGCCGAAGTGATTCGTGAAGGCCTTTATCGTGGCGCCGACACTGGAATTGTCCTCACCGACCGTGCTCTCGGTGGTGCCGACACTCTCGCCACTTCTTATTCCCTCGCTCAAGCCATTCGTCACTTGGGTGAATACGACATCATCATCGGTGGTCGTCAGGCTATCGACGGCGACACTGCTCAGGTTGGTCCTCAGATTGCCGAAAAGCTCGGTTTGCCTCAGGTTACCTACGCCGAAGAAATCAAAGTAACCGACTCCACTGCTACAATCAAGCGACGCATCGAAAATGGCGTTGAGGTTGTTGAAGCTCCCCTTCCTTTGGTCGTAACCGTTAATGGCTCGGCTGCCCCTTGCCGCCCGCGTAATGCTCGCCTTATCCAGAAATTCAAATATGCCGCCACTCCAAGCGAAAAAGCCGCTGCTGCCGACGACGTGAAGCGTCTGCTCGACTCTCGCAGCTACCTCAACCTCTTCGAGTGGAACGCTGCCGAAGTTGAAGCCGACCCCGAACAAATCGGTATGCCCGGCTCTCCTACTAAGGTGAAAACCGTGGTCAATGTCGTTTTCCAGGCCAAAGAAAGCAAGCGCATCGACGCTGCCGACGACGCAGCTATCGAAGACCTTGTGAAAGACCTTATCGCTAACCACACTATCGGATAATCTTTTCTCCCAACACATTTAATCACTAATAATTATGGCAGATATCAATAATTTAATAGTATATTGCGAATTTGAGGATGGTAAGGTTGCCGATGTGAGTCTCGAACTCTTGACAAAAGGCCGCACTCTTGCCACTCGCCTTGGTGTGAAGCTTGAGGCTATCGTTGCCGGCGACAAGCTCGACGGTATCGAAGCTCAAATATTCCCCTACGGTGTCGATACAGTTTACAAAGTTGAAGACGCTCGTCTTTATCCCTACACCTCACTCCCTCACTCTTCTATCCTTATCAATCTTTTCAAGGAGATTAAGCCACAAGTGTGCCTCATGGGTGCCACTTGCATCGGTCGTGACCTCGGTCCTCGCGTTTCTTCGTGCCTCCACAGCGGTCTTACCGCCGACTGTACTTCGCTCGAAATCGGCGACCACAAGGACGTTCGCTCCGGAAAGGAATACACCGACCTCCTCTATCAGATTCGCCCCGCATTCGGTGGTAACATCGTAGCAACTATCGTCAACCCCGACTGCCGCCCGCAGATGGCTACCGTCCGCGAAGGCGTGATGAAAAAAGAAATATTCGATGCCAACTACAAGGGTGAGGTTATCAACCTCGACTGCGACAAATACGTCGATCCTGCTAGCTATGTCGTGAAGATTATCGACCGCCACATCGAGAAGTCGGCTGTCAACATCAAGAACTCTCCTATCATCGTTGCCGGCGGTTACGGCGTAGGCAGCAAAGAGAATTTCGACCTCCTCTTCGAGCTTGCCAACACTCTCGGCGGCGAAGTGGGTGCTTCTCGCGCTGCCGTCGATGCCGGTTTCGTTGAGCACGACCGCCAAATCGGCCAGACCGGTGTTACTGTCCGACCCAAGCTCTACATCGCTTGCGGTATCTCCGGCCAGATTCAGCACATCGCAGGTATGCAGGAAAGCTCAATCATTATTTCTATCAATAATGACCCCAACGCTCCTATCAACACTATTGCCGACTACGTTATCACAGGCAACCTCGAGGACGTGCTTCCAAAACTCATTAAGTATTACAAAAAGAACTCTAAGTAAATCTCACTCAAATGGCTAATTTCTATAACGATAATAAAGCATTAAAGCATCATCTCACTCACCCCTTGATGCGCCGAATCGTGGAGTTGAAAGAACGCAACTTCGCCGATTGTGAAAAATTCGACTATGCTCCTATGAATTTCGAGGACACTATGGACTCTTATGAGAAAGTCCTTGAAATTGCAGGTGAGATTTCCGGTGAAATCGTTGCTCCTAACGCTGAAAGCGTTGACCACGAAGGTCCTCATGTAATCGACGGACACGTAGAGTACGCCCAAGGAACCAAGCAAAACCTCGACGCCCTCGTTAAGGCTGGATTGATGGGTATCTCGCTCCCTCGCCGTTACAATGGCTTGAACTTCTCTCTCGTACCCTACATCATGGCTGCCGACATGGTGAGCCGCGCCGATGCAAGCTTCGTCAACATCTGGGGCCTCCAGGATTGCGCCGAAACCATCTATGAGTTTGCCGATGAAGACCAGCGTCAGCGCTATCTCCCGCGAGTTTGTGCCGGCGAAACTATGGCTATGGACCTCACCGAGCCCGATGCCGGTAGCGACCTCCAGGCTGTTATGCTCAAAGCCTCTTTCAATGAGGCTGATGGCACCTGGCGCCTCAATGGTGTGAAGCGATTCATCACAAATGGCGACGGACACATCGCTCTCGTCCTCGCTCGCTCTGAGGAGGGTAGCCACGACGGCCGCGGTCTGTCAATGTTCATCTACGACCGCAACGACGGTGGCGTCACCGTGCGCCGCATCGAAAATAAGATGGGTATCAAGGGTTCGCCCACTTGCGAGCTCGTGTTCAAGAATGCAAAAGCCGAACTTTGCGGCTCTCGCAAACTTGGTCTTATCAAGTATGTGATGTCGCTCATGAATGGTGCTCGCCTTGGTATCGCCGCTCAGTCGGTCGGTGTGAGCGAAGCTGCCTATCGTGAAGCATTCTCCTATGCACAAGAGCGCCGACAGTTTGGCAAAGCCATCATCGAGTTCCCCGCTGTTGCCGAGATGCTCGCTGTGATGAAAGCCAAGCTCGATGCTTCTCGTTCGCTTCTCTACGAAACAACTCGCTTCGTTGATATGTACAAGACCTACGAGGACATCGCTCGCGAACGCAAACTCGAGCCTGAAGAGCGCACCGAGATGAAATACTACAATCGTCTCGCCGACGCCTTCACTCCTCTTGCAAAAGGTATGGGCAGCGAGTTCTGTAACCAGAATGCCTACGACTCTGTGCAAGTGCACGGCGGTTCAGGCTTCATGAAGGACTACGCTTGCGAGCGCATCTATCGCGACGCCCGCATCACTTCTATCTACGAGGGTACCACTCAGCTCCAGGTCGTTGCTGCCATCCGCCACGTCACCACCGGAACTTATCTCAGCCGCATCAATGAGTATGCCGCTATGGAGTATTCTGAGGCTTGCAAGCCCCTCCTCGACAAGCTCGCCGCTATGACTGCTCTCTACGCTGAGGCTGTTGAGACTGTAACCTCGCAGAAGAACACCGAATACACCGACTTCCACGCTCGCCGCCTCGTTGAGATGGCTGGACACATCATCATGGGCTATCTGCTCCTTGGCGATGCCACCCGCTGCGAGTGCTTCACCAAGTCGGCTAATGTTTACGTTCGCTTCGGTGAGGCTGAGGTAACTCGTCACCACAAGTTCATCAAAGAGTTTACTGTTGAGGATTTCGACAACTACAAGGCTTAATCCCCACATTTAATATCCACAAAAAAATCGGATGCGCCAATTGGCTCATCCGATTTTTTTATATATCTATCGGCTCCTACTCACAGAGCCATCACTTCTGCCACAAAGTCCTCATTGCTAAGCCTCCAGTCAATCCAGTGCAGCGGATAGCCGCGTCGTTCCATACCGCGAAACCACGTCATCTGGCGCTTGGCAAACTGGTGTATCGCTATTTCAAGCTGCGTAAACATTTCTTCATAGCTCAACTCCCCTATCACATATTTGGTGAGATATTTATATTCAAGCCCATAATATATCAGATCTTCGGGAGCAACGCCTCCTTCAATCAGCCGGCGCACCTCATCGGTCATTCCCGCATCAAGACGTGCCTTCAGCCTCGCCGTAATTCGCTGGCGGCGGCTTTCCCGATCGATTTCCACTCCCACCACCACAGCATTTTCCACCGGGTGAGGCGTTGTGCGCACCTCCAAGTCGGGATTGTCGTGATAGTATTTCTGTATTTCTATCGCCCTGATGGCTCGCTTGCAGCTATCCACATCGGTGGTGTTGTGCAGCGTCTTGTAGCCGCGCAGAATTTCAGTGAGTTCTTCAAGCGTTTTCCCTTCGAGCGACGCTCTCAATTCCTTATCCACGGGCACCGGCGGCAATTCTATTCCTTTAAGCACACTCTCCACATAGAGTCCAGTGCCTCCGCACAATATCACACGCTTGCCGCGGCGCATTATGTCATCACGCGCAGCCTCATAGTCGCGCAGATACTCAAACAGGTTATATTTATATCCGGCATCACAAATGTCGATGAGATGATATGGCACTCCGTCATATTCCTCAAGGTCCTTGCCGGTGCCAAGATCCATCCCGCGGTATATTTGCCGGCTATCGGCACTGATTATCTCAGCATCGATAGCCTTTGCAAGAGCCACCGCCTTCGAAGTCTTTCCCGAGGCAGTCGGTCCGGTTATCACATAGAGGGTGTCATTTCCGTCTCTCATCTCTTTTTATGATTTAAGTTCTTAATCCGCCCCACCTGCCTGTTATTTCTTCAAGTGCAGGTCAAAGAAGTCGAGCACCTTCAGATAGAGTGCATAGCGAGTGTCGCAATAGTTTATCGAATGGTTCATATTCGTGTAGAGCATCATGTCGATCACCTTGTTGTGCTCCGTAACCTCAGCCTGATACTGAAGTGTGTTGGCGATGTGCACATTGTCATCGGCAGTGCCACTCATAATCAGCAATCGTCCCTTCAGGTCGCCCACCTTCTGTATTGGCGAGCCTGCAAGATAGCCGTCGTTGTTCTCTTGGGGCGTGCGCATAAAGCGCTCGGCATATATGGTGTCGTAGTAGCGCCAATCGGTCACAGGTGCTATCGCCACACCTGCCGCAAAGCGGCTGTTCTTCCGCGACATTGCCATCAGCGTCTCATATCCACCGTAGCTCCAGCCCCATATTCCTATTCGCTTGGCATCAACCCACGGTTGGCGTGCCATGTAGTCGGCTGCCGCACACTGGTCGATCGATTCATACTTTCCAAGCTGCATATACACCACCGACTCAAATTTCTTTCCGCGTCCGCCGGTGCCGCGTCCATCCACGCTCACTATTATGTAGCCCTGCATAGCAAAATATTGCTCCCACTCCATTTTCCACGAGTTGAGCACCTTCTGCGACCCTGGTCCGCTATATTGCGAGAGTATCACAGGATACTTCTTCTTGGCATCAAAGTTCACAGGCTTTATCATGTAGCCGTTAAGCACGTTGCCATCGCTCTCAAATGTGAAGAATTCTTTCACCGGAATGTTACCTGCCGTGTATTTCTCGGCATATTCGCTGTTCAGCTCCACATTGCGCACCTTTTTTCCGCGGTTGTTATAGATGGCATAGCGTGGCGGTGTCTTCACATCACTGAATTTCTGCAAGTAGTAGGCATAGTTCTTGCTGAATTTTGCACTGTATGTGCCTGCCTCGCCACTGATTTTCGTCACCAGTCCTTTGGCATCCACCTTCGCAAGCACACGGTTGAGTGGTCCGGCTTGTGTGGTCTGTATGTAGTGCACCTTCAGCACCGGGTCATAGCCATAATAGTCGGTGATGTTCCACTCACCCTTTGTTATCTGCTTTATCAGAGCACCACTGTTGCTATATTGATAGAGGTGTGTATAGCCACTCTTGTCGCTCAGTATCGTGAACGTGTTTTCGCCCCACACTGCAGCATCGGCATAGTCAAGATTTATCCACGATTGCGATTGCTCCTTATAGATGAGCTTTGCCACCGTCGAGCGAGGATTCACCGCAAATATCTGCAAATGATTCTGGTTGCGGTTAAGCGTAGTCACCATCAGGCGGTCCGACGTCTTGGCATACTTGATTCGCGGTATATATCCGTCAGCATCCATTGGCAGCTTCAGCGTCTTCAGCGTGCGGTTCTCCACATCATAGCTCACCACACTCACAGCCGCATTCTTCTCGCCTGCCACCGGGTATTTATATTCAAACCGCCCGGGATAGAGCGAGTATTGCGTCTGCTGGTTGCATGCCCCTTCATAGATGTTGAGCCCATACATTGGCACCTCCCGCTCGTCCCAGCGCAAGAACGAAAGCGTGAGGCAATCGGGCGACCATGCCAATCCGTTAAGCAGTCCAAATTCCTCCTGATACACCCAGTCGGGTACGCCATTGATTATCTCATTGCGCTTGCCGTCGGTAGTCACTGCCACCACCGTGCCATATTCCATCTTGCGAACCCACACATTGTTGTCCTTCACAAATGCTACCATGCGGGCATCGGGCGACAGCGTAGCTATCTCCTCGCCTCCGGCTTCACTCAGCTTGGTGAGCTTGTTGTGGCGCACTTCATACACATAGTAGTCGGCTTTGAATGAGTGGCGGTAAATCATCTTCTTGTTGGTCCAAAGCAGTATCCACATCTCATCATCCGACATCTCAAAGCCTTCCCAGTAGTCCACCTTGCAGTCACGAGCCGTGGCTGAGTTAAATACCACTGCCTCATCTTCGCCGGTGCGATAACTGCGCTTTACGATGCGGCTGCAATCGTCGCTGAGCTCATAGTATGAGTTGCCGTCATTGGCAGGCACCATCTCACCTACGCCTCCGGCTATACTCTGTCCCAGCACAAAGTCCTTCATAGTCAATGCATCAGCGCCAAGTGCCGATGCAAGCAGCATCAGCGCTGCCACAAAAATTTGCTTATATGTTGTCATATCGTCAAAATGTTTTTCTTCTCTATTCGAGCCACCATTGGCTCTTTTCTGCAAAATTAC
>JBJFEF010000148.1:4372-6790 GCA_051890435.1 Muribaculaceae bacterium | reverse complement strand
TGCTCGTCGCGATACGATTTCACCCCGGGCACCGTGTTGAGATACTCTCTGATGCGCTGGCGCAAAATTCCATTGCCGGTGCCATGCAGAATACGCACCGTCTTGGCGCTGAATTGAAGCGCATCATCGATGAAATAAGTCACCGTCTGTATCGCCTCATCGGCTCTCATTCCTCTCACGTCGATGTCCTGCTTGAATTTCAGCTGGCGGTCGCGCATGTTGTTGGCAGTCGATGCACTCACAAAAGCCACTTTGCGCTCACTTTCGTCGCGATGACCCACCCGCTTCAGTCGCTTCAGGTCGATTTTCGACTTGAATTCACCTATCGCCACCGTTGCCTGCTTGCCGGCAACTTCAAGCACGAGGCAGCGCGAGTTGCCCCCGTCAATCACCACATAGTCATCCACCACTATCGCCGCAGTTGCCTCCTCGGGCTTCTCCGTTTCCTTGGGCTTACGTTTCTTGTGCTTCAGTTCAGGGTTGCGTTTCACCGTCACACCCTCCTCCTGTGCTTCAAGACGCTCCTTGAATTCATCAAGTTGGCGGCGTATCTCCTTCGTGCGCTCTTTCTCGGCTTGAGCCTTCTTTATCTCGTGAATTGTGCGCTCAATGCTCGCATTGCTTCGCGCCAATATCTCCTTCGCCTCGGCTTTCGCCGCGCGGATTATCTCGCGCTGCTCGCCCGAGAGTCGCTCCACCTCAGTGTCATATTTGTCAATCAGCTGCTGCAAGTGCTTCTCTTTCAAGTGTATCTCCCGCCGCTTGTTCTCATAGTATTTACGGTCGCGGGCTATGTCGAGCAAATATTTGTCCATGTTCACATAGTCGCTACCCACTATCGCCTCCGCATCACTTATCACATCGGCAGGAAGTCCTATCTTGCGCGCAATTTCCACCGCAAACGAGCTGCCCGGATAACCTATCGAAAGCTGAAACAGCGGCTGCAAGTGCTGTCGATCGTAGAGCATCGCCCCATTTATGATTCCCTCATTCTCATCAGCAAAGTGCTTCAAGTTCTGGTAGTGCGTCGTTATCACGCCCCACATGCGTTTGGCATTGAAGCGCGCAAGCATAGCCTGGGCTATCGCACCTCCTATCTGTGGCTCTGTGCCTCCGCCAAACTCATCAATCAGCACCAGCGTGTCGCGCCCGCCATTATTGATGAAAAATTTCATGTTCATCAAGTGCGAGCTATAGGTACTCAGGTCGTTCTCTATCGACTGCTCATCACCAATATCCACAAAAATGTTCTTGAAAATTCCTATGTGGGAGTTGCTATACACTGGCGGCAGCAATCCGCATTGAGTCATATATTGCACCACACTCACCGTCTTCAGGCACACCGACTTTCCGCCGGCATTCGGTCCCGATATTATCAGTATGCGGTTCTTCTCATTCAGCTCTATGTTGAGCGGAACCACAGCTTTGCCCTGTGCCCTAAGCGTCAGCAGTAGCATAGGGTGCACTGCATGATACCACTCAATCTGCGGCCTGCGCTCTACATGCGGCATCTGCGCATCTATATCCAAGGCAAACAGTGCCTTCGCTCTCACAAAATCAATCTGTCCCAAGATTCCATAGCTCGCTATCATCTCGTCGATATGCGGACGTATCATCGTCGTCACCGCCGTGAGTATGCGCACTATCTCTCGGTGCATCTCACCCTCAAGCTCGCGTATCGTGTTGTTCGCCTCCACTATCTCGGCAGGCTCTATGAAGATTGTCTTTCCCGTTGCCGACTCGTCATGCACGATGCCACGTATCTTGCGCTTATTCATAGGCGCAACCGGTATCACAAGGCGCCCGTCGCGAATCGACGGCGCTGCATCCTTCTCGATATATCCCGCCTGGCGTCCGTCGCCAAGTATGCGCCGCAAAATGCCATTTATGCTCGACGTTGTAGATGCTATCCGCCGCTTTATCGCAAGCAGCTCGGCCGACGCATTGTCCTTCACATTGCCGAATTTATCGAGCACACCGTCGATCTCGGCAATAATTCCCGGAAAAGTAGCAATATCCTTCACCACCTCACTCAGCCGCGGATATGCAGGAGCTTCTTCCTCGCCATTTTTCACGAAAAACCGCGAAATCTCAGCAAGCGTCGAGAGCGATCGTTTCAGATTAAATAGCTCCTGTTCGGTGAGAAACGATCCCACCGCACGCACATTCTCAAGCGAGCCGGTCAAGTCATAATAGTAATTGAGCGGGAACTCCACCCCACTCTCTATGATGTTTCTAAACTCATTCGTTTGTTCCAGTCGGGCACACACAGTGTCATAGTCGGGCGAAAACTGCATCTCATCGCAGCACGCCTCGCCAAGTGCACATAAGCACTTATCCTTCAGCAGCTTCCTTATAGCCGCGAAGTCCACCTTATTCTCAAAACTCTTCGGATACGTCATATTCTCTGCAAAATTA
>JBJFEF010000148.1:2300-4272 GCA_051890435.1 Muribaculaceae bacterium | reverse complement strand
TTTTTGTTAGCGCACGCAGCTCCCACAGCCGCGCCACAATCTCCTCGCGTGTCACAGCAGCTCCCTTGCTATCCACGCACACGCCTCAGCATCGGCAAGTGCATGGTGATGATTCTTCATGTCAAATCCACACGCCGACGCCACCGTGTGTAGCTGATGGTTAGGCAGATGCTTCAGCAACCTTCGCGCCACACACAGCGTGTCGTGAAACTCATAGTCGGGATAGTCCATCCCATAGGTGCGAAACACCGCCTTCAGGCAACTCTCATCAAATGCCTTATTGTGTGCCACCAGCGGCAGCCCCTCAATCATTGGTGCAATCTTCTCCCACACCCGCGGAAACACAGGCGCATCATCGGTGTCGTTGCAGCAAAGCCCATGCACACGCGAGCACCAATAGTTATAGTAGTTTGGCTCGGGCTGAACGAGCGAGTAGAACGAATCCACTATTTCCCCGTCCCTCACTATCACCACTCCTACCGAGCACACCGACGACCGCTCTCCATTTGCCGTCTCAAAATCAATCGCCGCAAAGTCCTTCATCTCTGTTTTTCTCTTTTTTATAAAAGTCCTGCCATATATATCGGCAAATACACTATTCCATTCTCCACTTTCAAGTCCTGTGTGTGCACCACATATGGTGTAGCCATTTGGTTGGCATATTTTGCAAGGCATTTGTTGAGCGAAGATATAGTATAATTACTTCCCGACTTCACCTCAATTGCCGATATGTTGTGCCTGCTCGTTATCTTCGACTTCGCAATCAAGAAATCTATCTCCATTCGGTCCTCAGCATTATCGACCGAGTATCGACTGAAGAAGAACAACTTGTGTCCTGCTGCCCTGAGCATTTGTGCCACCATGTTCTCCATAAGCATTCCGGCATTCACCTCAAGTTTGTCGAGCATAAGCTTCCTGTAGAGGTCTTCTTTCTCGATAGCTCTGTCGTCAAACGCATGGCTTATCAATAGTCCCGTGTCGCACATGTAGCACTTCAATGTTGTTCGTTCCTCTTTGAGTCTAAGCCCTATGCTCGGCTCGGTTGAGTTGTAGCAGCAATTCACTATTCTTGCGTCTTCGAGCCAGAAGAAGGCTCCGGCGTAATTCCGCATCCGCGCATTGCTCTCTAAGTCCGACAGCCTGAATTTTCTTTCATGCTTTTGCAACTGCCCCGGTATCTCCTCAAATATCGCCGACACTTTCATCTCCTGATTGTCGGCATATTTCCTTATATCGTTGCGATATATGGAGAGTATGTCGCGCTTCACGTCATCCACTTCGTCAAGCCCTTGCTTCTCCACATAGGCTTTCACTGCCTGTGGCATTCCTCCAACTATCATGTATTGACGCAAGTAGTCCATTGCCCTTCGGTGCAGCAGCCCCATGGGCTTCAATGCCTCAAATTGCTTTGCCACAAAGGGCATCAGTTGTTCTTCGCCAAGTGCCCAAAGAAATTCTTCAAAGTCCATTGGATACATTTCTATTGTATGCTCCTCCGATGGCAATAATATGTCCTTCACATTCTTCTTTATCGACACAAGCGACCCGGTTTCTATATAGTCGTAACGACCATCGGCCACAAGATACTTTATCGCCGAACGGGCTCGCGGACAAAACTGCACCTCATCAAATATTATCAACGTCTGTGCCTCTGTGTCCTTCTCTGTTCGTGCATACAGCTTCTTTTTACCATATAGCTCAAGCATTGTGAGCAGTGTGTCGATGTCGTCGAGATAGTGCTCAAACAGCTCCTTTACGCCCTTGCCTACTCTTCCAAAATCTATCAGCAAGTACGACTTATATTCCGCTCGACCAAAGGCCTCGGCTATATAGCTTTTTCCTATGCGCCGGGCACCCTCGATAAGCACGGCCACTTTACCGCGCCTATTTCGCTTCCATTCAAGGAGTTGATTATATACTTTTCGTTTCATATTGCACGTTTCTTAGATTTTTCAAACTCATGTTTTGCACG
>JBJFEF010000148.1:0-2200 GCA_051890435.1 Muribaculaceae bacterium | reverse complement strand
GCCACACAGGGCGTGCAGAGCAAGTCGAAGACAGTTGAAAAAGTATCAAAATGCTCCGGCGATATGCCCGAGTGGTTCCGCAACGGAGTTGAAGCTGCACTCCTCGCCCCATCTGCCGTCAATCAGCAGAAGTTCCGCTTCGAGCTTGTTGGCGACCGCGTCCGTGCCACCACAGGATGGGGGTTCTACCCCAAAGTCGATCTCGGAATCGCAAAGCTCCACTTCGAGCTCGGCTCCGGCAAGCCCTCCACAATCTGGCTCTGACTCCCCCCAAAGCAAAATATTTGCTCACCACATCTGTAACACTTTTTTGCACAAAACATCTGTTTAACATCTGCGGATAAAAAAAAATCTGCGGATAAAAAAATATTATCCGCAGATGTTAGGAAGATGATTACTTATTCCCCGTAGATGTCACCCTCCAACTTGCCGTAATCTTCATCCGTTGCCTCTTCCAATTGTGAGGCAGCGAGGATAGTACAGGGCATGATCTCATACACAGAGATTTCGGGGCAGATATAATTTTTCTTTTTCATAACTATATGGTCTTGAGTGGTTATTTGATGATGAGTTTCATTGTCTTATTGCCACGGCGAACGATGTTCAGGCCTTTCGCAGGACCATCGATACGGCGACCATTAATGTCGTAGTATTCAGCATCGTCGGTGGCGATATTGTTGAGTTGGTCAATGACTGTTGCCTCTGCTTCGTCTTCGCCAAAACCGATAGAGAAGGCACGAGCACCAGACTGCTGAATATCCAAAGTACACGTCATATATGCACGGAAGGGCTTGACACTCACCTTCGTCACGTTAGCGTTTTCCAACATCTTTGCAGGATTCATCAGCTTGTTCTTATGGAGGATGAAGGCATTGTCGTCGGCTTCCTTAGAGAAAATCTTCTCCTGATAAGTGCCGCAGAGCTGATAAGTGCAGTTATCGGTGCCTGTGACACTGGTGCCTGCCACAGGTGATTTTTCTATCGTTGCGTCCGATGCAGAGATATTGATTGTCTTATCACTGTCATTGAACTTGAAGAACACTGGTGTGCCCGCTGCTATCTCTCCCGTGAGCTGCTTCAACTCCACCACATCGCCTGTTGCACTGTTGAGCTCATAGGCGGTGAAGTTACTGGGTGTAAATGCAAATGGCAGACAGAGGGAGAACCAGGTGGAGGTTGACGAAGAGAGGTCGCGGGAGTAAGAGACCGTGGTTGCTGTGAAGGGGGCATGCGCCACGAAATCCTTATCACCCGAGAGATCAAGATTATCAACTGTCAATGTCTCTCCGCATAAATCCATTTTCGCTTCACCCAACTTGTAATAGGTCTTGAAATAGCCGGCTGTATAGTTGGCCATGGTAGAGTCAATTATTGAAGCATCGTATATCACGGCTCCTCGGAGATTGTTGCAGTCTTTAAACATATCTGTGCTACTGGTGACACTATTTGTGGAAAAATTATCGCTGACATAAATTGACTCGAGTTTTGAGCAACCATTGAACATGTAACTCATATCCGTCACATTGCAGGTGTTGAATGACGACAGGTCGAGAGAAGCGAGGGCTGAGCAACCATTGAACATGCCACCCATACTCGTCACCTTCTCGGTATTGAGATATGCTATGCCTTCTATTGATTGGAGTTGTTGAAATTCATAAAACCAAAAAAAACAAGTAGTTGGGCGAACATCTTTGAATGACTCATCAAAAACCACCTTGGTACAGGTACCGCTTGCAACGCTTTTCCACTGTGGGTCTTTGATTCCTGTATTAAGCGCATAACCGCTACTGGGCACACTCTCCTCTCCATAGAATGTAAGGGTTTTATTTGTTCCTTCCCACAGGGCATAGCCAACTTTAGTCTGTGCACTCATTGGAAGTACAAATAGCATCATCATGACGACCATCATGAATGCTGTTAGATTCTTTTTCATTGTAAGTATGGATTATTTGTTGTTTGTGCTACACTTTCGGGTACAAAGGTAATTGATTTGATTGAATTTTTTATTGTATCATACGAGTTTTTCTGGATAAAACATTAAAAAAAATTTGTAATATTTATATTTTGTAATTAACTTTGCAGCATCGTCAGAACCAATAATGATCTGACGGTCGTATATTAAGAAAGACGTTTTCTAACGTTTGTCTTGTGGTCTACGAACTTCGCAACTTCAATCCCACAACAGACAAATGGACAACGA
>JBJFEF010000147.1:0-7664 GCA_051890435.1 Muribaculaceae bacterium | reverse complement strand
CTATAAAAAACTCACATAGCCTAATTATTTGCTACATAAGTAGAAAAAACTTTTTCGGCGAAAGGCAAAGTTGGCGTGAAATTGCCGATTTAAGGCGTTAGGAAATGAGAAAAGTTATGATTTAAGGCGTTAGAAATGGAGAAAAGTTATGATTTAAGGCGTTAGGAAATGGGAAAAGTTATGATTTAAGGCGTTAGAAATGGAGAAAAGTTATGATTTAAGGCGTTAGGAAATGGAAAAAGTTATGATTTAAGGCGTTAGAGATGGAGAAAAGTTATGATTTAAGGCGTTAGAAATGGAGAAAAGTTATGATTTAAGGCGTTAGGAAATGAAAAAAATGCTGATTTAAGGCGTTAGAATTACGAAAAATGCTTATCTTTGCAGTGTCTAAATAAGTGTAACAATGATAGATAAGCGCATAATAGAGCAGGTGCTCCAGGATCAATATAATGAAATAGTCGCATTGCGAGGAGAAAAACTTTGTTCGCGCAAAGAGGAAGAGCAAGTTGATTTAGATTGCAATATGGCGCAAGTGGTAATAGGCGTGCGACGTAGTGGAAAGTCAACGTTGTGCTTTAATGTGCTGAATGCGCGGACCAAGCAGTTTGCATACGCTAATTTTGATGACGAACGCTTGGCTGGCGTGCAAACGAGTGACTTGAATGTGGTGCTTGAGGTGCTGTATAAGATTTATGGAGATTTCAAGTATCTTTTTCTTGATGAAATACAGAATGTGGAAGGTTGGCATCTGTTTGTGAATCGATTGCTGCGCCAAAGATTGCACATAGTAGTAACAGGCTCGAATGCCAAGTTGCTAAGTGGCGAACTTGCGACGCATCTTACCGGGCGAAACGACCAAATAGAGTTATTCCCATTTTCGTTTGCTGAGTGGTGTGATTGCAAGGGCGTGGAAGTGAAGTCGATAAGCACTAAGGCCGAGGCGCAAAAGCGTGCAGCTTTTGATGAATACTTGAAGCAAGGCGGTTTTCCCGAGCTGCTTCACAAGAAATCGAGAGAATCCTATATAAGCAACCTTGTGGACAGCATATTGCGGCGTGATATAGAACAGCGTTACTCAATAAGGTGTGTGGATGCTTTTGAGAGATTGGCTCATCACTTAATGAATGTAGCACCCACGATAGTGGTGGCTGAAGATCTTGCATCGGTGGTGGGAGTGAAGTCGAAACATTCCATAAACAATTATATAAAATATCTAAAAGAGGCTTATCTGCTTGTAGGTGTTAAGCGATACTCGAAGAAAAGCCGAATGAGAGTGAGGGCAGAAAAGGTCTATCCCATCGATGTGGCATTGATGGATGGCCGTCACAATGCTTTTGCCGGAGAAAACCGAGGGTGGAGGTTGGAGACAGTGGTGTGCATAGAATTGCTACGCCGTAATCGCCATAAATTCTGCGACATATATTATTATAAAAGTGCAAATGGCTATGAGGCTGATTTTGTGGTGTGTAAGGATAATGTGGTAAGAGAAATATATCAGGTATCATATGATATTTCAAATGAGAAGACACGGAAACGTGAGATAAGAGGGCTGCTTGCGGCATCGAAGGAAACCAAATGCGATAATCTCTTCTTGATAACTGATTTTCAGCGAGAAGAAATAGTAGCAGAAGGGAAAATGATACGGGTTGTGCCTGGGTATGAGTGGGCAATTGGATGTGAATAGGTGTGGGGAAGTATGTTATAGAACATAATTAATAATATTTAACTAAAATATGGGTGCGTTGTAGGAATTTAATTCCGTAATTTGTTGCGGAATGTGTAGCTGCGTTTCTGAATTTTGAAAAATTCAGATCGCATAAGCATATAGAAAACAACTATAAATTGATTGACCATTATTTTTTGGCATAAACTATTGCATTAATTTATTGAGCAATAATTTATAGAAAAAACAACTACTAACTGAGCGAAATTAGTGGCAAATAAGAAAGCTATTAAGGAAGCGTGTGATCCATGACATAAAATAACTTTGAAAACTGAATGTAACAGTAAATACAGCTAAAACTGATAATTGATTTTTTAATATAAACAACTAATAGATTTATTAACAAACAACTAAAAACTAACTATTATGAAAAAGTTTTTACTTCTTTTGGTTGCATTATTTGCAACTACAGCGATGGTGAAAGCAGAAGATGCTATCGCCTACCCGGAGAATCCTTATGGCTGGCAAAGTAAGGAGGATATGTTCCAAGCATTTATGACTGATGCAGGAAAATCTACCGGAGGTCTCACAATTGCCGACTTCCAAGCAATGGCAGGAACAGCAGATTCAGCCGATGGACTTCACACTAACGGTCTCTGCAAGTATCTTGATGATGCAAGTGCCGCATTTGCAATGACTGAGAAGTGGGGCTGGCTTAAGGATTATATTAATGAAGTGCGCGCTGCACAAGGATTTGGTGCAATTGCCGGAGGTAAAGATGCAGCAAGCAAGTATGAGGCTGGTGCATTCTTTATTAGCGGACAGAGCGCATCATGGCCTGCCGGTGCAGATTATTCAGAGGCTGGCAAGGAGGAGAACTATCTGCCGAAGTTTGTGGCAAGCTATGAGACTCCGTTCACCTTTGTTGGAACGCTTAATGGCTGGGCCATTGAAACAGCTCCCGATATGACATGGCAGCTCGATGGCTCATACAAGATTGAAATTGGCGACTTCTATGGCGACTTCAAGATTGTTCAAGGCCACAAATGGGGCGAAGCTATTGAATATTGCTCAAATGGTGCGCAGGTAAATGTAGGTGAAGAATACGTTCTTGCAAATGGTGGTGGCAATTTGTCGCTTTCGGGCAGTGGCTACTGCGAGAACTGTGTAATCACAGTGCGCAAAGATGCTGAAAACGTGGTTCTCACTGTTACAGGAACTGCGGTTGATGAACCTTATATCATCGTAGGTGACTACAATGGTTGGAAGCTTGAGACAGCTGCTCAGTTACATACTCAGGAAGACGGCACATTCAAGACTGATGCAATCGAGGAGTTTAAGGGTGAATTCAAGGTTGTGAAGGGTCGCTCGAATTGGAACACTCAATACGGCACTAATGGCTCGCCATTCGCTATGGGAGAGCCTTATACATTGACACAAAATGGAAACAACATTAAGTTTGCAAGCACCGATGAGGTTTATAACGATGTTACATTCGTTCTTGATATGAGCGGTGAGGCTCCTGTTCTTACCGGTACAGCAGGCAGCACTGTAGAGGTAGAGGCTACATATCAGCTTGTGGGCGACGGCACAAGCTGGGATTTCGCTGATGCACCCACATTCACCAAGGTGAGCGAAGGCATCTATGAGCTTCAGCGCGACTCATTCTTTGGAACATTCAAGATTACAAAGAATGGCGCATGGGCAGGCTCATTGTGCTCAAATGGCGCTGCTGTAGTGGTCGGTGAAACTTATTATCCCAATAATGACAACAGCCCTAACAACATGTGGATTGATGGCATTGATGAAGAGAATCCATTGACCAACGTGAAGTTTGTTCTTAACGTAACCGATGCTGATGCTCCTACACTCCTCGTTACCGGAACTACCGGTGCTGAGAAGGTGGCTAAGGATGCAGTGAAGGTGGCTGTGAATGGTGGCGTTATCAGCGTTGCCGGAGCTGAGAATGTGGCTATCTACAATGCAGCAGGAGCTCTCGTAAGCACAAGCGCACAGGCAAATGTTCCTGCAGGTCTCTACATCGTTAAGGCTGGCAAGAACGTGCAGAAGGTGATTGTGAAGTAAATTGTTCACACACACGATAATGATATGAGAAGGGCGCGACTTGGTTCGCGCCCTTCTTTATTGCTGCCCGGGTGAGGGTTGGGCAAAGAAATGGGGTGGGATATACGGGTGGGATTCAGGCGAAGATTTGGCGGAGGATTTCGGGCGAACGCATGGTGCCAACGGTGGAATTGTGGAGGCGGAAGTAGCGCAAGGCTGCGTCGAGAATGGCGTTGCGCTGAGTGTGAGAGAGTCGGAACAGGTGCAAGTTGGCAAACGACATTCGCGAGAGCGTCATTAGAGCAGCCGCCTCGTCGGGGGGCAGAGCGTTGCGGCCGAGCGGCATGGAGCGCGTGAATACGCCGTTTTCCATGTCGAACCAATAGCCATCGTGATAGGTGGCGGTGTCGGGCTGTATTCCGATAAAAGCGCCGAGATTGTAGAGGAAGCAGATGTGGAAATTGGCGACGCCATCGGTCATAGAGTCGAGAAGCTGCACCGAGCGGAAGAGGTATTCCCACAACTGTGCGTTGCGCTCGCTCTCCTGGATGGAGCGGGTGAGCAATTCGCTCATAAACATAGCCACAGCGCTTTTCACAGGGTCGGCATAGAGCTGATGCAGAGGCACAATGGGCTTGGCGTCCTTGAGCGAAGCAAGGTCGCGTCCGGGCATGATGCGAGCCTCAAATTCCACCACTGAGAGAGGCATGAAGGTGGCATTGCGCACGCGCGCCGAGCGGGTGTTGCCTTGCGGAATGAGAAACGACATGCGACCGCGCACGTCGGTGTAGATGTGCGCGATAGAATTGCGGTCGGAATATTTGAGCACATGGAGCACTATGCCCCTCATTTTTTCATACATAAAATAGCATGGCTGAATATCGGTGCTAAATTACGAAAAAAGGGTGAAACGGGCAAAAAAGGGAGCTGATAGAGGCGAAAAAAGGGGAGAAATGAAGGATTTTCAGGCAGTTTGTGACGAATATTGCTGCAAAATTTGGTGGATTCGGAAAAAGTGCGTATATTTGCACTCGCTTTTGAAGCGAAAAGAGCGAAAGGCCCATTCGTCTATCGGTTAGGACGCAAGATTTTCATTCTTGAAAGAGCAGTTCGATTCTGCTATGGGCTACAATAACAAGCAATTTTAATTAAACAACAACAATTGATTTAAAATGGCAAATCATAAATCGTCAATTAAGAGAATCCGCCAGACTGAGGCTAAGAGACTTCGCAACCGTTACTATGCAAAGACTGCACGCAATGCAGTGCGTCGCTTCCGTGCATTGACCGACAAGGCAGAGGCACAGGCAGCACTTCCCAAGGTTGCTCAGATGCTCGACAAGCTTGCAGGCAAGAACGTAATATCGAAGAACAAGGCTTCAAACTTGAAGTCGAAGCTCGCCAAGTACGCCAACAAGCTTGCGTAATCAGGCTATCGGCAGGCAACACAGAGAGCCCGAACCGCCGCTTTGTAACATATAAAGCAGGTGCGAGAGGTGACCACAAGCAGTTGCCGACAACGAACAAAGCCGCATCGAGCGCAAGCTGATGAGGCTATAATGATGGCCCATTCGTCTATCGGTTAGGACGCAAGATTTTCATTCTTGAAAGAGCAGTTCGATTCTGCTATGGGCTACCGCGGTGCTAAGTCGCAATGACTTAGCACCTTTTGTCGTTTCAGCCCGAAGGAGGCATCAGCGGCCGGAGAGTGCAAGCCGCTGATGAAATTGGGGAGCCACAGATGGCTGGCGGTGTGATGGCATCAGCGGCCGATGGTGTGGAGAAGGTCGGAGACGGCAGCCGGGATGGTGGCGTTGCGCTCAAGGCACTTGATGAAGAGCGAGCCGATGATTCCGCCCGAAGAGTGGCGGCAAGCATTCTCCATGGTTTCGGGGTTGGAGATTCCGAAGCCAATGAGGCGGTGATGCTTGAGCTTGAGAGCATCGATGCGGCTGAAATATTGCTGCTGCTCGTCGCCGAAGCGCTCCTTGGTTCCGGTAGTGGATGCCGACGACACCATGTAGATGAAGCCGTCGCAATTATCGTCGATGAAGTGAATGCGCTCGTCGCTTGTTTCGGGCGTGATGAGCATGATGATGGGGATGTCATACTTGATGCAGAGTGGCTTGTAGTCGCGCAGATAGTCGGCAAACGGCAGGTCGGGGATGATAAGAGCATCGATTCCCACCTCCTTGCAGCGGGCAAAGAGATTTTCGATGCCAAATTGCATCATAGGGTTCATGTAGCCCATGAGCACGAGCGGAGTGTCGCCGGCGAGGGGGCGAGCTTCAGCCACTTGGCTGAGCAACAGACGCAGATTCATGCCATTGCGCAGAGCAACGGTGCTGCTGTGCTGAATCACCACGCCATCAGCCATAGGGTCGGAGAACGGTACGCCCACTTCAATCATGTCGGCACCTTGAGAGGCAAGAGTGGAGATAATCTCCACGGTATCGTTGAGATTAGGAAATCCGGCGGTGAAATACACCGACAGCAGATTTTGACGTTTATTAGCAAATAATTTTTCGAGACGGTTCATAATCACAAATTTTTATGTTTGTTGTGGGGCGCTTTGCGGCAGCCAAAAACGGGCTTTGCGAAGCTCCCGCGGGAAATATTCAGTTATCAAAGACGTTGTGAATCATCGTTGCGAATGTCGGCGATGAAACGAGCTACAGCAGCTACATCCTTCACTCCCGGCGACAGCTCGAAGCGGCTGTTGATATCCACACCCATCATTCCGGGCAGATTCAGAGCCTTGATTGAGGCTGCATCGTCGGTTGTGACGCCACCGCTGAGCAGAAACGGAACGGAGCCGTTGTAGTGTGAGAGGATAGAGCGGTCGTAAGCCACGCCGGTGCCACCATGCAGGGGCGACTTGGTGTCGAACACAAGAAAATTGGCACAGTGGCGATAAGCATCGGCAAGACAGAGGTCGGTTTCGCCCGCAATTCCGATGGCTTTAGCCACTTTAAGACCGCGGGAACGCAGTGTGAGGCACATTTCGGGCGATTCGCTGCCGTGCAGTTGCACCATGTGGATCCCATAGCTGTCGGCAGTGTGGAGAACCACATCGACCGACGCATCGACAAACACCCCCACGCGCATAATGCCCTCGAGAGCCTTCACCACCCTGGGTTTAAGCTCCAAGGCGTTGCGGCGGCTGCGACTCCAGAAGATGAAGCCCATCATGTCGGGGCAAAGGGCAGCCACCTGAGCGATGTTGTCGGGGCGGCACATTCCACACACCTTCACTGCAATATATCTGTTATTTGCCATTGTCGCAAGCGGTTATGGAGTGAGCGAAAGAGCTGAGAGCCGCGCCAGGATTGTCGTGCTTCATAAATGCCTCGCCGATGAGGAAGCCATTGTAGCCCGCTTGTCGCAAGTTGAGAATGTCGGAAGGCTTGGAGATGCCGCTCTCGGCGATGAGAGTGAACTGCTGCGGGAGGCGACCGACGATGTTGCACGAATTTTGCACATCGACCGAAAAATTGCCGAGGTTGCGGTTGTTCACCCCAACGAGGTCGGTGCAAGCCGGGATTTTGTCGATTTCGTCATCGGAGTGGATTTCCACCAGAGCCTCCATTCCCAGGTCGTGAGCCACCGCCATCATAGCCTCAATTTCTTCGCGCGACAGTAGCGAAGCGATGAGCAGCACAGCGTCGGCGCCAAAGAGGAAGGCTTCGGCAATCTGATATTTATCCACCATAAAGTCTTTGCGGAGCAGAGGAATCTGCACGCACTGCCGGGCAGAGGCAAGGTCGGCAAGAGAGCCTCCGAAGAAGCAAGTGTCGGTGAGAATGGAGCAAGCCGCAGCGCCATTGCGGGCATATTCGGACACTACGGTTGTGACGTCGGCACAAGGGTGAATGTTGCCCTTCGAGGGCGAGCGACGCTTAAACTCGGCGATAATACCGCCCGGAGTGCCATTGAC
>JBJFEF010000146.1:0-2127 GCA_051890435.1 Muribaculaceae bacterium | reverse complement strand
GCTTAAATTTTCTTGCTTTGCGAAATTCAAATGCTCTTCCCATAAAAAAGTTTCAGTTTTTGTATGTATTTTTAATTTTTCTTTTATTCCGTTTCTTCGTGATTCAAGTAGTGATTAGCGCAGCTGTGCACCCACCTGCTTCTGCAAGTTGGCAATAATCTTGTTCATCACTGCGTCGATCTGCTTGTCCTGGAGCGTCTTCTCATCGTCCTGGAGGATGATGCTGATGGCATACGATTTCTTTCCTGCCTCAAGGTTCTTGCCCTCATACACGTCGAAGAGGCTCACGCCGCGCAGCAGTTTGCGCTCCGAGCTGTTCACCACCTTCTCAATGTCGGCCATTGTCACCGCAGCATCCACAAGCAGCGCAAGGTCGCGCTTCACGGGCTGAGTCTTCGGAAGGTCGGCAAATGTCACCTTCTTCTTGAGCGTCATCTTCACCAGTGCGTCCCAGTCGAGCTCGGCATAGAACACTTCCTGAGCCACATCGAGCTTCTTGAGAATCGACTTCTTCACTATTCCCACCTCTCCGATGTGCTTTCCGCCACGGTTGTTGATGGTGAGGGCTGCCGAGAAGATGTCGCTTGAAATCTGCTCCATCACAAGCTCCTTCGAGCCGATGCCGATGCGGGCAAACACATTCTCCACCACTGCCTTGAGGTCGAAAATGGTGCTCTTGCGGGCTGCCTCAGCCCAGTTGCCGTCGTGGTTGTTTCCGGTCATCCATATTCCCAGGGCTGTGTGCTCCGAGAATGCTGCAAGCACCTTCTCGCTGCTGTCGGCTTCGGGGTTGAAGTGATATACGTTGCCAAACTCATACATCTTCAGGTTGCCGCTGCGGCGGTTGATGTTGTGGGCAATGCTCTCAAGTCCGCCAAAGAGGAGCGACTGGCGCAACACGCAGAGGTCGCTGCTGAGCGGATTGAGCAAATGCACGCAATTTGCCTCGGGATATGTGGTGAGGTCGGTATAGTAGGCTCCGGCTGTGAGCGAGTTGTTCATTATCTCATTGAATCCGGCTGCTGTGAGCTGCTCCGAGATGAGCTGTTGAAGCGAGTTCTTCACATCGGTCTCGCCCTTGTAGGATAGTGAGCTGTGCACTGTTTCGTCAAACTCCACATTGTTGTAGCCATACACGCGCATCACATCTTCCACCACGTCGCAGGGGCGCTGCACATCCACGCGGTAGGTGGGCACAAGCAGTTCAAGTGCTTCATCGCTCTCGGCGGTGATTTCAATCTCCAAGCTCTTCAGTATGCCCTTGATGGTGTCCTTGCCGAGGTGCTTGCCTATGAGCGTGTCGGCATATTTATATTCGAGTGTTACCGGGAAGCGTGGGAAATCCTTTGCCTTGATATCCACTATGTCGCCGCAAATCTCGCCTCCGGCAAGCTCCTTTATCATGAGGGCTGCCGCCTTCAGGTTATACACTGTCTCGTTGGGGTCGATGCCGCGCTCAAAGCGGAACGAGGCATCGGTGTTGAGGCCGAAGCGACGTGCCGACTTGCGAATCCATGTGGGGTGGAAGTAAGCCGACTCCAGGAAAATGTCGGTGGTCGATTCAGTGACACCCGAATCCAAGCCTCCAAACACTCCTCCTATGCACATTGGTTCCTCAGCGTTGCAAATCATCAAGTCGCGCTCGGTGAGTGTGCGCTCCACGCCGTCGAGGGTGACAAACTTGGTGCCTTCGGCTATGGTCTTCACCACCACCTTGTCGCCCTTCACCTTGGCGAGGTCGAAGCAGTGCAGCGGCTGGCCGAGTCCGAGCAGAATGAAGTTGGTGATATCCACAATATTGTTGATGGGGCGCTGACCTATTGCCAAGAGGCAATCTTTGAGCCATTGCGGACTCTCCTGCACTTTCACATTGCGTATGGTCACGCCCGAGTAGCGCGGACAAGCCTCAACATTCTCCACAGTCACCTCCACAGCGCCATCGGCACGGTCGCTCTTGTAGGCTGCCACATCGGGGCGGTGAGCTGCCACATTCATGCCACGGTTGGCATTGAGCCATGCGGCAAGGTCGCGCGCCACGCCATAGTGCGAGGCTGCATCGATGCGGTTGGGGGTGAGATCTACCTCAAGCACATAGTCATCGGTCACGTTATAGTATTCGCGGGCAGG
>JBJFEF010000145.1:0-2132 GCA_051890435.1 Muribaculaceae bacterium | reverse complement strand
ATCACGAGGAAAGAACATCTTAATTGCGGTGCTATTGTTGCTGCCTATAGTTACAGCAAAGGCACAACTATGCGCTTATCCGAATGATTTAGGCATCAACAATGACGTTCATAGCATCATTAATGCCGGCGACACAGGAAATCTGTGCGCGAAGGATCAAATTATCCATGAGAGTGACTCACTTGCAGAAATCGTACAGCCCGATTCGTGCATGATCAATGCTTGTGATAGTGTTCCGAGCGACAGCAGTGGCCCCGAAAAGCAAAAGCAGGGAATAGATGTCGTTGATAAAGAGCCGGGACTTGATGTGGAAAGACTTAATTCTACCACATTCAGCCCTGTTTTTTTTATAAAGACCAATCTGCTCTACGACCTGCTCACGCTGGTGAATGCGTCGGTTGAAGTGCGCCTCGCCAAGCGGCTCACAGCCGAAGCCACCATAGTGTATCCGTGGTGGAGGAATACGGCGAAGCACAAGACCGTGCAGTTGCGCTATGTGGCGGTGACGCCGAGATACTATTTCAGGAACACCGAGAAGCCCTACACATCGTTTTTCGTAGGACTGACGGCGGGCTTGGGGTCGTATGACTTGCAGTGGACACGAAGAGGCGTGCAAGGCGATTTGTGGACCGTGTCGCCCACCTTCGGCTACTCCCACCACATCTCAAAGAGATGGAAGATGGAATATTCGGTATCGGTAGGCTACGTGCAGACGAAATACAGAAAATATACGCAAATAGCCGACACGCCATACGGAGAAATCAAGGTGAGGGACTATCCCTGGGTATCGCACGTGCTCAGAACGGTGCTTCCCATCTCGCTGAGCGTGTCGATAGTATATTCGATAGGAAAACAAAAAGAAGCGGAGCATCATGAAGGTTAGGAACAGCATATTAGCGACAGCCAGCCTCGTGGTGATGATGGCATCGGCATCGTGTTCGCGCGACCACCTCTTTTATGAGGCTGTGAGCCGCACACAGGTGCAGCTTGATATCGACTGGAGCCAAACCGCCTTTTCAGCCGACAGCAAGTATTATGATGCCGATAACCGGCTGAACGGAGTGACGGTGTTTGCCTTCGACTCGGCTACGCACCGTCTTGTGACAGAGCTTCCGCCCGATGCCAATTGGCAGTCGCCCTGTATCAACCTCAAGCCCGGCACCTACGACCTGATGGTGATTAACGACAGCCGTGCAGAGCTGCCTGACATCAAATTTGATATGGCACTGCCATTTGAGGAATTTAAGGCATACGTAGATGTGGATACGGTCTATACCGAGCACCCTGACTACCTCACGGTTTCAACCGTGCGCAACGTCAGCTTCAATCCGGAGACAAACGACTACTACTATGACCGCCCCGATGAATACTTTGGCGACATAGTGATGCAAAAACTCAACACCGTGCAACATGCGGTGACAAAGAGAATAAATCTCAGAGTTTATGTGAAAGGCATAAACTATTGCAGAGGCATGATGCCCTCGTTTATGACAGGACTATCGAAGTGGGTGAATCTTGCAACAGAGACACCCGGAAAGGATACTGCGGTGTATGCTTTCAACCTGATTAATCGCGAGTATCGCACCAGCGACTACACCGAGGCGTTGCTGACGCAGACGTTTAACTGTTTCAGCTTCAATGCCGAAAATTTGCGGACAGGGACGAAGTTTGAGCTTACGCTCAACTTTGTGCTGATAGATAATAGTATCTACACAGTGAAAGCCGATGCCACGCCACAGTTTGAGAAATGGCTTGAGGAGCATACCATAAATTGCGACCTCGACCTTGACATCGACGTGGATATGATGGTGGAGCTACCGCCCACCGAGCCTACGCCACCCGATGCAGAAGGCATAGTTCCCGAAACCATTCCGTGGAATGATATAACGCAGAATATAACACTTTAATTATTCAATAGTATGATGAAAAAGAATTTTTTATTTGCATGTGTAGTGCTGCTTGCAGTGAGCAGCTGTACAAGTGATGTCAATGATGAAGGATTCATTGACAAGGCTAATACCATTTCATTTAACGCTTATCCAAATAAATCGCGTGCAGTGGATGGAGATGTTACATCTGATAATTTGAAAAATGACAATTTTGGTGTTGTTGGATATTCCAATAATAACATC
>JBJFEF010000144.1:2723-7806 GCA_051890435.1 Muribaculaceae bacterium | reverse complement strand
TCAAGTTCTACTACATCGTAGTTATACTGTGAGCCACGGTAGAATGCCATAAGTTCAGGATTATCTACCTCAACAGTGAATGTGTATTTCTCGTAAGGCTTAGCCTCTACGTTTACTACTGTAGGCTCTGTTGCAACAAACTGTACGTATGCACTGCTGTTGCTTTGCTCTACGCCATTAACTGTTACAGAGCTTACGTTATACTTCTCGGCATCGAAGTATGCGCGAACCACTGCACCTGCCTGTGCCATGAAGCCGTTGATCGGGAGCTGCTGCTCTACGTAGTCAACTGTTGCACGCTGGATAAGACCGGGGCAGTTATCAGGATATGTAAAGAGAATTGCATACTCCTCATCGGGGAAGTTTGCCTCAATCTCGATCTTGTCGCCATCGGCAATATTCAGCTCATACTGCGATCCGTTTGCAGCTACGCTCTCGCCATTGAGCTTAACGCTGCGGAGGACCTTGCTGTAAGAATCGATGTGGCTGATATAGACACCTGCCTCGTTCTCGGGGTCGAAGAGAACTGTGTTCTCACCCTCGCTGAGTGTTACCGAGCGGTAAGTGCCTGCAAACATGAAGTTTACCACGCTGGGGTTATCAACTGTCACTGTAGCTGAAGCTGTGTATATGTCAGCCTCTGCAATTGTAGTGATGTCAAGAACACCACCCTCATCGCTCATGTAGATTGTCTTGTAAGTTGATTTATCGCGGTTGGCAATCTGGTAACCAAAAGTCACCTTGTCGAGCATGTAGCCATCTACAGCTGTTACAAACACATACTCGTAGGCATTTGCCTCTACCTCTGCTTCGTTACCGGTAAACTCCACTACTGTGAGTGTGCCCCAATAACCTGTCTCTACAACCACCTTGCTGGGGTCGTCAACCTTAACCGTGAAATGCACCTGTGCACTTGCTGCAAACGACAGCAAGCCGGCAACGGCTAAAAACAAAAATGAGTAAAACTTCTTCATAAAATAATATTGTTAGTTAAACATTAAAATATTGCCAATATCATATATACTCTTCTTATTTGTATAACAGCATAATAGCTCAGCACTGTTATGGCAAATAGCAAAGTTTTTTGTTCTTAAAGCAATTCCGCATTATTTTCTTCAGAATACGCCCATCCGAATAGCATTGCAAAAACGCTACTCTTTTCGGGGCAAAGTTACTCTTAATTTTTAGATTCACCAAGAAAAAAGCCCAAAAAATTGAATAATTATTACCATATACATCTTTTTGCCTCCAACTATGTTACTCATTAACCATTTTTAACCCCATTCAGCACGTTCTGTGACTCTTTATCACCTCCAACTATGCCCTAAGGATTGTCTATCGCACCACTTTTCGACCTCCAACTATGCCCTAAGGATTGGCTATCGCACCACTTTTTGTCCTCCCACTATATAGAATCCGTGTGGCAAGCGCTCCACATCGGCTTGCGTGGCATTGCGCATGATGAGCACACCTTGTGCATCATACACACTCACCGGCCCAGCGTCGGCAGGCACAAGCTCGGCATCGGTGGTGCCCAGAATTGCCACTGCACAATCGGCTGTGAGCGTGAGAGTGCACTTGTCGCCCAGCACCGTAGCATATTCGCCATCCACCTTCACTCCCGTGACTCCACGCAGCTCTATCTGTGTGCCGGCAAAGTCGGTAACTCCGCTCTGCCACTCTTCACGGGGCACGTTGGTCACAAGGTCTTTCACCACAGTCACATCATCGGCATTGCCGCCTCTCACACTTATTGTAGCAGTGTAGCATGGTGGTAATTCGGTGGTGAATGCTTTCACCACATCGCCCTCTGCCACATTGAGTGCTGCATAGGTGGTGTTCTCATATATAGGTAGTACCTCCTCTCCATTCCGGTAGAGGTGGAACTGAATGTTCTCTCCAGCCCAACCAATCTCCACAGGATTGTCGCCTTCAAAGAAGCTCACATAGTTATATCCCGTAGCCACCTCAGCCTCCGAGTGGTCGCTGCGAGAGCAGAAGAATTGATATTCGGCTGCCTCCTTGTTGTCGATATAGAGCACAAATTGCTTGTCGCGCACAATGGCTGCCGTGTGCAGCGTCACCACATCACCGTCGCAAAGGTTTTCCACGCGTATGCCATAGCCATAGTCGCTGTTGCCGCTATATTGCACGCCGCCGCAGCTGAAATCGGTGAAATAGCACCCTTCCTCTATCATCACGGTGATGTAGCCAAGCCGCTCGCTCACTTGCACTTCATTCAGCCCCGCAGTGAGTTGGTATTCCTCATTGTCGCCACCCACCACGTAGGCACCGTGATACACGTGCACCTGCGAGGGGTCGGTCACGTCGAGTCCCACTGATAGCATGGCATAGGCTTCGGCTTCTATGTCGAGTGTCATTTCGCCGGTCATCACAAAGGCTATGTAGTAGCTCACAGTGAGATCTTCGCCATTGAGCTGCACGCTGTTGATGCGGTAATTCTCGGTGTCGAGACTCACCTCCACCTTCGAGCCTGCCGGCACACTGCGTGGCTGCATGGTCGATTTCTTGCCGTCGATGCGCACCTCGGTGACGGCATCGCGCACCTCCTCGGGTATATTTATCGTCAATGGGAAACTCTCATCGGGGAACGCCGACGCTATGTCGATGCGGTCGCCGTCGGCTACGGCAAACTCATATGCCTGGCTGTTGTTGGCTGCCACTGCATCGCCGTTGCGAAGCACCCGGTAGAGCACGCGCCCGGCGGTGGTGTGATGCACACGCACCATGCCCTCGGCTGTGGGAGCAAATGCCACACTGTTGTCACCCTCCTGAAGCTCCACTGTGCGGTAGCTGCCCGTGAACATAAAATGAACCGCCTCGGGGTCATCGGCAGCCACTGTGAGGTGTGCCGTGCGCACATCAGCCTCGGTTGCTGTGGCTATTTCGAGCACTGCCCCGGCATCGTTGCCGCCATAGAGATACACTTGTGCCGATACTCCGCCACCAAGCATATTCACGGCATTGCCCTTCCACAGCACCGATGTGAGCAAATTGCACTCAGTTGCTTCCACCGTCAATATGGTGTAGTCCTGCGCTATTTCCACTGCATTTTCCCCGGCTTGCAGCTCCACCGTCACCGGCGTGCCTATGTAGTCGTCGCTGTTGGCATACTGCAAATAGCTCACCCTCACACGGCAAGGGTCATCTACGCTCACATTGATTTCTACAGCAGCAACAGTCGCCACCATGGCTAAAATAAACAGCAAAAATGCACAAAACCTCCTCATATATTTCGATTTTTCGTTTTCGTTATGGCAAAAGTATATAAAATCTCGCTTTTTTTCATTAGCTTTGCAACAAAAAAATATAATTATCCTGTAATTATCCCATATAAGCAATGAGTAAAGTATTGATTATTGGAGCGGGAGGCGTTGGCACCGTGGTCGCCCACAAGTGTGCTCAGAATCCCGATGTTTTCAACGAGATTGTGATTGCTTCGCGCACGCAAAGCAAGTGTGATGCCGTGGCTCGTGCCATCGGTAAGCCAAACATTGTCACCGACCACGTCGATGCCGACAGTGTCCCCGAGCTGGTGGCTCTCTTCAAGAAGCACAAGCCCGACATCGTTATCAATGTGGCTCTCCCCTACCAGGACCTCACCATTATGGATGCCTGCCTGGAGTGTGGCGTAAACTACCTCGACACCGCCAACTATGAGCCTAAGGACGTGGCTCACTTCGAGTATAGCTGGCAATGGGCATATCGCGAGCGTTTCGAGAAGGCGGGTCTCACTGCCATCCTCGGTTGCGGTTTCGACCCGGGCGTGTCGGGCGTTTATACTGCCTACGCTGCTAAGCACCACTTCAAGGAAATGCACTACCTCGACATCGTTGACTGCAACGCCGGAAACCACCACAAGGCTTTTGCCACCAATTTCAATCCCGAAATCAACATTCGCGAAATCACCCAAAACGGCCGCTACTATGAGGACGGAAAGTGGGTAACTACCGGTCCGCTCGAAATCCACAAGTCGCTCACCTATCCAAATATCGGCCCACGCGACAGCTATCTGCTCTACCACGAGGAGCTTGAATCGCTCGTGCTCAACTATCCCACCATCAAGCGTGCCCGCTTCTGGATGACTTTCGGTCAGGAATATCTCACCCACTTGCGCGTTATCCAAAACATCGGCATGGCTCGCATCGACGAGGTCGATTACAATGGCGTGAAGATTGTGCCGCTCCAGTTCCTCAAGGCTGTGCTGCCTAATCCACAGGACCTCGGTGAGAACTACGAGGGCGAAACAAGCATCGGCTGCCGCATCAGCGGTATCGGCAAGGACGGAAAGCCTCTCACCTACTACATCTACAACAACTGCAGCCACCAGGCTGCCTACAAGGAGACAGGTATGCAGGCTGTGAGCTACACCACCGGTGTGCCTGCAATGACTGGCGCCATGATGTTCCTCAAAGGTCTCTGGGTGAAGCCGGGCGTGCACAATGTGGAGGAGTTTGATCCCGATCCATTCCTCGACGTGCTCAACAAGCAGGGTCTGCCCTGGCACGAAATCATCGGCGGCGACCTGGAGTTGTAAAAAAAATCCCAATATGAGAATAATTACCGACATCAGCAAGGTAATTGAGCAATATGCTGCGTATCTCGGCGTGCAGAAAGGTCTGCAACCGAATACGCAGCAATGCTATTGCAACGACGTGCAGAAGCTCATAGGCTTCTGTGCCGACGAGGGCGTGGCTGTGGAGTCGGTCACCCCCGACAATCTGCACCAATTCGTCTGCACACTCCACGATGTGGGCATTCACCCACGCTCCCAGGCCCGTATCATATCGGGCATCAAGAGTTTCTACAAGTACCTGAAGATGGAGGGATTCATCGATGCCGACCCCACGCGCCTCATTGAGTCGCCCCGACTCGGGCGCAAGCTCCCCACCGTGCTTTCTCTCGACGAAATCGACCGCATGGTGGCGGCAATCGACACTTCCAAGCCCGAGGGCGTCCGCAACCGCGCCATCATCGAGACCCTCTATGGCTGCGGCTTGCGCGTGAGCGAACTCGTGGGGCTGCAAATGTCGCACATCTATGCCCAAGAGGGCTTCATCAC
>JBJFEF010000144.1:0-2623 GCA_051890435.1 Muribaculaceae bacterium | reverse complement strand
ACTCATCTGCTCGAAGGCGGCGCCAACTTGCGCGCTATCCAGCAAATGCTGGGGCACGAGGACATCACCACCACCGAAATCTACCTCCACATCGACCGCTCTCGCCTGCGCGAGGAAATCCTTCTTCACCACCCCCGCAGCCACCGCCGATAACCACCATAGCGGCACCAAGCACCGGCTCTTAACAATATTTTTCCCAATTCTTGGCTTTATTTGCCAAAAAAATCGTACTTTTGCCGCAAATTTTACCAATTCAAATCCTATTTATGTATAAATTTCTACTAACCGTTATGCTCGCTGTGGCATTCATAACCAGTGCCGCAGCCGAAACCATCACACGCGCCTATGCCATTCGCATGTGGGCAAGCAACGTTGAAGGAAACGAGCCTGCTTTGGTTTCTTTTGATCTCAACAACCCCTCTGTAATCCGTGAGGAATTTTCTCTTTCAGGGCACTACTTCCGCGCTGCGGTGTGCATCGACCGCAACTACTATCTCATCGACTGCGATGACCAGATGGTGCCCTATCGCCTGCTCAAGCTCAACATCGACACACACAAGCTTGAAACCATCACCGAGTATGGAACCAGCTCATTTGAAGGCGGATTGATTTTCCAGGACATGACCTACGATGCCTCCACCGGCAACGTCTATGCCCTCGCCTTCGACATCGACAGCGGAACCCTCACCGACGACCAGGAGCTTGATGTGCCTCTGGGGCTTTTCTCCTTCGACGTGACAACGGGCACTGCCACACGCATCAAAATCTACGACAGCGAGACAAATCTGCTCACTCTCTCGGCTTCTCCCGATGGCTACCTCTATGCAATCTCTGCACAAGGTCAGCTCTGGGACATACAGAAGTCGTCGGGCCGACTTGGCGACATCATCTGCGAAACGGGCTTATTCCCCGTCACTGTGCAGTCGGCTGAATTTAACCCTCTCAATGGTGTTCTCTACTGGGCTGGATTTTATGCCACCGCCGACCAAGCCGGCAATCCCGTGCCCAACGGCTTCCTTGGCAGTTTCACCTTCGGTGACGACATGGTTTCATTCGACCGCCTCGCCAATATGCCTCACAATGAGGAGCTCGTAGGCCTCTACATCGACCCCAACCCCATCGACCGCAACGCTCCTTCCGAGGTGCAAAACTTTGTGGCTGCCGCCGATGCTTCGGGAGCTCAACAGGCTGTGCTCTCGTGGGTTAATCCGGCACTGAATGCCGGCGGCGACAACCTCACCGAGTGTATCACCGTGAGCATCTTCCGCAACGATGCTCTCATTGCCACTCTCACCGACCTCACTCCGGGCAGCAACGGCAGCTACACCGACGCTGTGGGCGCCAATTGCTCTGCCACTTATCACATCATCGCAAGCAATGCCGCAGGCAACGGTCGTGCCGTATATGCTCCTGCCGTATTCGTGGGTCACGACCTCCCCGCCGAGGTGCAGAACCTCAAAGCGCAGCGCACCGGCACCGGCTACGACATCGCAGTGAGCTGGAGTGCTCCAATCGCCGGAATCAACGGCGGATGGCTCGACTCTTCGTCGTTCACCTACGATGTAGTGCGCTATCCCGATGCCAAAGTGATTGCCTCTGCCACCACTGCCACTTCGCTCACCGACAACTCCATCACCGAGCCTGCCGGTTACTATTATGCCGTGACTGCATCAAATGCCGATGGCAAGGGCGTGGAAACGCTCTCCAACACCGTAGTTTCGGGTTCGGCTCTCGAAGTTCCCTACCACTGCGACTTCTCTACACCCGAAATGGCTCGCCAATGGACTGTGGTCGATGCCGACCACGACGGACAGACTTTCTACCGCGAAACCACATCAGCCAATGGCGAGTGGTTCATGAAATTCTTCCCCGACCGTGAGCTTGGTCCCGACATTCCTGCCGACGACTGGCTCATCTCGTCGCTCATTCACCTCGAGGCCGGCGCTACCTACGCTTTCCGCTACCAGGTGCGCACCCTCGGCTCGCTGTTCCCGCTCAATTTCGACGTCACTCTCGGCACTGCAACCACCGCCGAGTCGCAGCAGCGCGTGCTCAACAGCTACACCGACTTCGGCTATGAGATGACGTGGTACTACAACACCGAGCTCGTCACTGTCGATGCTACCGGCGACTACAGCCTCGCATTCCACGTGAAAAACGCCGTTTCGGCTTCGTTCTCGTTCATTCATGTGGAGAAACTCAGTGCAACCGATCTTCAAGCCATCGAGCTAACAGGAAACACCACTCCGTCGCTCAACTCTCCTGCCGACTACACCGTCACGGTGAAGAATCTCGGCTACACTGCCACTACCGGCTACACCGTGAAGCTCGTCGATGAGAATGGCGTAGTGCTCACCTCGGTTCAACCCGCCGAAGCCATTGAGCCTCAAGCCACTGCACCCATTGCCTTGTCGTGGACTCCCACCACCGAGGGTAAATATTCAATCAAGGCTGTTGTGGAAATCGCCGGCGATACCGATCTCAGCAACAACACTTCGTCTCAGCTCAACGTGGATGTGATCTCGGGCGGTCAGTGGATCGATCTCACATTCTACAACCGCGAAATCGGCTACACTCCGGTGGATTTGCGCTCCAACTACAGCATGACGCAGACTATCTACGA
>JBJFEF010000143.1:0-7838 GCA_051890435.1 Muribaculaceae bacterium | reverse complement strand
CGAGTAAGTCTTGCATCACAATGGAGACAGTAAGCAGAGGCTTAACGCCAATTGTGAGCAATCCGGTGATTGCTGCAGTGATGATAGATGCAAAAACGAGGCCTACGAAGAAAGTTGACCACAGAATCAATTGTTGTCCGGATAGAGAGTCACGGTTGAGTAGATTGTTATTTTTCATTTTTATCAGTTGTTCTTTGTATGCAAAAGTAGTTATAAATCGTGAAACGATGGCAATAAAGAGAGCTGGAAAATGGCGGTGAATAATAAAAAAACAAAAAATCGAACAAAATGGGTGTATTATCAGTAATAAATTAGTAGATTTGTATGCAAATAACAAAAAACAAGGTATATGAAAGCGATTAAACTAATTATGATTGCATTGCTTCTTGCGATAGCAGGAGGTGATGCTGTTGCACAAAAAATAGAGCAAGTAACCGGAGTTCCAAAGAATGAGACAAAGGCAGAACGTAAGGCTCGTGAGAAAAAGCTCCAGCAACTTGCTGATTCCATTGCTTTTGTAGATGCACAAAATGGCGTGGCTGAAAAATATTTTGTGATTACAGCCGACCACATGATGCTTGGCAACAGTGGAAGAATGTATAATTCGCCCAATGCAAGCACCAATTTCATTCTTGTGCAAGGTGATACAGGAACGGTTCAGATTGCATTTGAGAATGGAATGCTAGGTGCAAACGGCTTGGGTGGTGTCACCGTAGAAGGAATGATTGGAGAAATTAAGACGTCGAAATCGAAGAATGGTGATGTACACTATTCATTCAGTATTCTTGGCGTAGGTATTTCGGCACAAATCACGATTGACTTATATAAGAACAGCAATCAAGTGGTGGCAATTGTGAGTCCCAACTTTATGTCGGACCGACTAACGGTGTATGGACCGTTGATTCCATATAAGCACTAAGAAATGATTCTGCAAAAGGATATAGTTTACCCCTGCTACGGCAATCTGTGGCAGGGGTAAATTATGTGTATTATTGGAGCATTGCAAGGAACTCGTCTTCGCTGAGGATTGTGATTCCGAGTTTGCGTGCTTTTTCAAGTTTAGCCGGACCCATGTTCTCGCCTGCAAGGACGAAATCGGTCTTAGAGGAAATGGAGCCTACATTTTTGCCACCATTTTGCTCAATCATCTTTTTGTATTCATCGCGTGAGTGGTGTGCGAAAACACCGCTGATTACGATTGATTTTCCTGCAAGGCGGTCGCTAACAGTAGCAATAGCTTCGTCGGATACAGCCATTTGCACACCGGCTGCACGAAGACGCTCCACGATAGCGCGGTTTTCGGCAACGGCAAAGAACTGAGTTACGCTTTCGGCTATTTTTGCGCCAATTTCGTCGATACAAGCGAGTTGCAGCTCATTCATAGCCATGAGAGTGTCAATGTCGTGAGCTGCAAAAGCAAGTTTCTTAGCAACTGTTTCGCCGACAAAGGGAATTGAAAGAGCAAAGACAACGCGCTCAAAGGGTACATTGAGTGAATCTTGAATACCCTTCATAATTCGTTGAGCTGATTTCAAGCCAAAGCGGTCGAGAGTCATTAGTTTTTCCACTGTTAGGTCGTAAAGGTCGGCGACATTGTGAACCAAACCCGAATTGAAGAGCTGCTCAGCAAGCTCCTCGCCAATTCCGTCGATATTCATCATGCGGCGACCCACAAAGTGCTCAATCTTGCCTGTAATTTGCGGAGCACAACCATCGCGATTGATGCACACCCACGCAGCTTCACCCTCGACGCGGCGAAGGTTAGAGCCACACACAGGGCATGATTTTACAAACTCTACCGGTTGGCTACCGGGGAGGCGGCTATCTACATCTACACCCACAATCTTTGGAATGATTTCGCCACCCTTTTCCACATAGAGCATATCGCCGTCGTGAATGTCGAGTGAGCGTATGATGTCTTCATTGTGCAGCGATGCACGCTTCACAATTGTACCTGAGAGCAACACAGGTTCAAGATTGGCAACCGGGGTGATTACGCCCGTACGTCCTACTTCAAACGAAACGAATTTCAACTTTGTGCAAGCACGCTCGGCCTGAAATTTATAAGCTATTGCCCATCGGGGCGACTTTGCCGTGCTTCCAAGATTCAGCTGTTGGCGAAGAGAATTGATTTTAAACACCAGGCCGTCGGTAGCTACCGGCAGTTTCTTTCGTTCAACATCCCAATGTGCGATAAATTCTCCAACGGCATCAATCGAGGGAAGAATCGCCATTGCATCAGATACCTTGAATCCCCACGACTTCACACACATCATGTTGTCGTAGTGATTGTCGCACGGGAGGTTGTCGCCAAGCAGATAGTAGATGTAGGCATCAAGACCTCGGCGTGCAACCTCGGCAGAGTTCTGGAGTTTCAGTGTTCCGGCAGCGGCATTGCGTGGATTGGCGAAAAGAGGCTCCTCGTTGTAGGCTCGCTCGCGGTTAAGCTCCTCAAATGTGCTCCAAGGCATAAGAATCTCGCCACGCACCTCAAACTTATCGGGGAAACCCGAGCCTTGCAGTTGCAGAGGAATACTTTTGATTGTCATTACGTTGGCGGTAACGTCATCGCCACGCACGCCATCGCCACGGGTTACGGCACGCACCAACCGCCCATTCTCGTAGGTGAGAGAGATGGAAGTGCCGTCAAACTTCATTTCGCCTACAATTTGGCAATCTTCGCCACCGAGACCGCTTTTAGCGCGGCGCAGAAAATCTTCTACTTCCTCAATAGAGTAGGAATTGGAGAGCGACATCATGGGCCGCTCATGTACCACTTGAGTGAAGGCTTTGTTGATGTCGCTACCTACACGTTGAGTGGGAGAAAGAGGGTCGTAGTATTGAGGATAGTCGCGTTCCAAGTCCTGGAGCTCGCGAAGCAAGTCGTCAAACTCCTTGTCAGTAATGGTTGGAGAGTTTAGGACGTAATAGTTATAGTTGTGGCGGTTGAGCTCGGCACGAAGCTCGTCAATCCGCTGCTTAAAAAGATCGGTCATAGAAAAAATTTGCTATGTAGGAAATTACAGGATTATAGCTCCACAGTTTTCAGTTCTTGCCAGCCACGCTGGAAATATTGCTGAGCGAAATCTCCGGGGCGTATTACGTCGCCATTCCACATAACTACGTCGATGTCGATAGGTATCACGCCTTTGAGCTTGCTCGCCGGGGTACGACCGCACACCGATTCATATTGTTTCATGAGAGCAAGAGTAGAGTCAAGGTCTTGCTTTGTGGAAGCAGTCATAACTGCATTGAGATAATCGGCATCTACGCCATTTACGGCAACAGAATTGTAGATTGACGAAACTTTCACATCACTCAACATGTGACGTAGCCATTCAATTCCGTGCTTCATTTGCCACTCACGGTCGCGGCTGTTGCTACCTACGCTAAGTGTTAAAGTGTTCATTGCTTTATTCCTTTCATTGTTAATGAAATACGTTTTCTATTTATATCGACATCTTTCACTGCTACACGCACATGCTGGTGCACTTTCACCACCTCGGTGGGTGAAGAAATGTAGTGATCGCACATTTCTGAAATGTGCACAAGCCCGTTTTCGTGAACACCGATATCGACAAAGGCCCCAAACTGTGTGAGATTTGTGATTATGCCATTAAGCTCCATGCCTTGATGCAACTGTGAAATGTCGGTGATATTTTCATCGAAAGCCATAGCGTCAATTCCCTTGCGTGGGTCACGACCGGGCTTTTCGAGCTCGCTCATGATGTCGGTGAGAGTGGGCAGACCAACTTCAGCTGAAATATACTTTTTGATGTCGATTTTCTTTCTTGATTCGGCACTGGCAATGAGCTGAGCAACGGTGCAACCGCAGTCTTTTGCCATGCGTTCAACGAGAGCATAGCGCTCGGGGTGAACGGCAGAGTTGTCAAGTGGATTGCTGCTTTCGGGGATGCGCAGGAATCCGGCACATTGCTGGAAGGCTTTTGCACCCATTCGAGGCACGTTGAGAATATCATGGCGAGAGTGGAAATCGCCATTTTGTGCACGATATTCCACAATGTTTTTGGCTAACTGCGGACCAAGTCCGGCAACGTAGGTGAGGAGTTCACGCGACGCCGTATTCACATTCACTCCCACACTATTCACACAGCTTTCGACGGTGAAGTCGAGAGCCTGCTTCAGCTTAGTTTGGTCAACATCGTGTTGGTATTGCCCCACACCGATTGATTTAGGGTCGATTTTCACGAGTTCGGCAAGCGGGTCGATAAGACGACGTCCGATAGATACAGCTCCACGCACGGTCACATCCTTGTCGGGAAATTCATCGCGAGCAATCTTTGAGGCTGAATAGATTGATGCGCCACTTTCACTCACCACAAACACTTTGATGTCGCGGTTATATCGCAGAGAGGTGAGAAACTTTTCGGTTTCACGGCTTGCAGTGCCATTGCCGAGTGCTATTGCATCGATTTTGTATGCTTCCACAAGATTTGACACCTTTTTTGCGGCTCCAGCAAAATCGCTACGAGGAGGAGTGGGGTAGATCACATCGTTATGAAGCAGGTTGCCCTGCTCATCGAGGCACACCACCTTGCAGCCAGTGCGATAACCCGGATCGACAGCAAGCACACGCTTGTGACCCAATGGAGGGGCAAAAAGCAGCTGCCTGAGGTTTTGGGCAAACATGTCGATGGCTTCATCGTCGGCGCGTTCCTTTGACAATGCAGCAAATTCGGTTTCGATTGAGGGACGCACGAGTCGCTTGTAGCTATCGGCTGCAGCTTTCTCAACGAGCTGGGAGGATTCGCTTTTTCCACGCACCACAATGCGATTGATGCTTGCTTCAGCTTGGTCGTCATCGGTCTTTATGGCGACCTTTAGGAAACCCTCTTTTTCTCCACGACGCATAGCCAGCAACCGGTGTGATGTGCAACGTCGCAGAGGCTCGGAGCAATCGAAATAGTTTTGATATTTTTCGCCCTCTTCTTCCTTGCCTTTCACCACTTTGCATGCAATAGCTGCAGTGCGGCGGAACGAACCACGCACTGTGTTGCGAACAGCCTCATTTTCAGAAACCCACTCGGCGATAATGTCGAGGGCTCCATTGATAGCATCGTCGGAGTCAGATACTTTGTCATTGACAAAACGCATGGCAGTGCGTGAAATATCATCGCCATGCTGCGACATGATGATGCGTGCGAGTGGTTCAAGACCTTTGCTGCGTGCAATTTCGGCACGGGTTCGGCGCTTGGGCTTATAGGGGAGATAGATATCTTCGAGCTCCGTGGAATTGTAACAACTGAGGATTTTCGATTTCAGTTCGGGTGATAGTTTACCTAACTCCTCGATAGTGGAAAGGATTGTTTCTTTGCGCTTTTCGAGTTCAAGCAGAGCATCTTTGCGCTTACTGATTGACTGGATGGCAATTTCGTCGAGACCGCCGGTAGCTTCCTTGCGGTAACGGCTAATAAAAGGGATGGTGGCACCTTCATCGAGTAGTGCACACACATTTGCAACCCGGGCTTTGGGGATATTAAGCTCTGTTGCTAATATTTCAATTATTTTTTCCAATTCAAAAAATAGTGATAGTGTGTTATTTCTTACGTTTCAGTGTGATAAGCGTAATCTCGGGAGTAGCGCCCAATCGCATAGGAATAGCCACTACGCCCAATCCGATATTCACATATAGTTTCTGGGAATCTTGTTCATAAAGTCCACCCCATTCATCATAGCGCCATGCCGAAGGTGACATACGCAGACAGAAGAAATTTAGCTCAATCTGCATAGCGTGAGTGTGCCCGGCAAGCATGAGGTCGATATTCGACTTAGGAATTACTTCTCCACGCCAATGGCGCGAATTGTGCGATAGCAGAATCTTGAAGTCGCTGTCGTTGAGCGCATGGTGGGCTTTGGAAAGTTTTCCATATTTTGGGAAAGGAGGTTCGCCCCAGTTTTCCACACCGATAATGCAAATATGGTTTTCGCCACGATTGATAATGGTGTCGCTATTGTTGAGCAAATTCCACCCCATCTCACGTTGTAAAGAGCAAAGGCGTGCATTATTTTCTGTACGGTCTTCGGGTGAATCCCAACTCATATAATCGCCATAATCGTGGTTGCCAAGAATCGACAACACTCCATCGCGAGCTTTCAATTTGCTGAGCACAGGGACAAAAGGTTCAGCTTCGGCGGTGCAACGATTCACCAAGTCGCCGGTGAATACAATCAAGTCGGCATCAAGGTTGTTTATTGAATCGACAACTAACGACGGGAAAGAGGTGTTGGTGCCGTAGGAACCGAGGTGAAAATCAGAGAATTGAGCTATTGTGTAGCCATCGAACTGCACAGGAAGATTTGCAAACTCCATTTCCACGCGCTTCACTTCAATGCTTTTTGCCGTGACAAGGGAACCCCACCACATGGCAATAAACGCGAATGTGCTTATGGCTGCTGAAATTATTCCACGATGTTGCAATGCCTTCTTGCGCAGTTTCACAATAGCCCACATAGCTGCATTGAGCAAGAGTGCAATATATTTTGCTGCGTAACACGAGAAGTAGGAGAAAAGCATCCACATGATTGCACACAATCCATCATTGCCGATAGAGCGTCGGGGCATAGCTACGGCAACGATAATCAATGCCAGTAAAAAGAAAGATAAAGCCAAGTGAATGTGTTGCATCCACTTTGGCTTTTGTAACTTGCGCAACTTCACGACAATGAGCGCATCAATGCCTACATTGATGATAATCGCCAATAATATCGGAATTAATTGCAGCCGCATAGAGTAGGGGCATTAAGGATATTGAATGGGTATGTTCGAGAGGTTGCTTACTTGGCAGTTTCAGCAAGAGCTTCAAGATGATTACGCAATGGATTTGAATACATTGTAAAAATCATGTTTCGCATAAACTTGACGTCGTTTTCATCAACCGGAATATCCACCTTAGCAAGCTGCTTTTCAACGTATTCGACAAACTCAGCTTTCTCCTCAGCCGTATATTTATCGGCAAATCGGTTGCTATCCTCCATAATATCATAAGAGATATAGTTGCAAGGATAGAAGCGGTAATTGAGGTGAATTGCACGGTCGATGATGTGGCAAATGTGGCGCACAAGCTCGTTCTTGTCGATGTCGGCAGGAATGGCATCAAGCTCCTCGTCGATGCACTTTGTGAAAGTGAAGTGCACACGACCCTTGTATTGAAGCAGACCGGTCTCCATGCTGAAGAGGTCGTCGCGCTGCGATTTCTTGAAGTTGGGGTCTTTGCTCTTCAGGAGAAATTCTTTAGCCTTGAGATAGTCGTTGGGGTCAAACTCATAGCTGATAGACACCGGCATAAGGTTGATTTCCTTGAGGCTTTGAATGATATTGCGTCCACCGCCAAGGGCAAGCATCTTGATGAGGCTTTCCTGAGTGCGGTCGTTGCTGTCCTTACAACGTCCTTCGCGCTGGGCAATCCACACTGATTGCTTCTTCTGCGTGAGCGTAAAGTGAATATAGCCTGAGAGTTGCTGTGCAGCCTCAAAAGTCTGACGCTTGCTCATATCGCGCTTCACGATGAAGCTGCGGTTAAGACGCACAAGCGACGAAATCCAGTCGTAGATAAGCAAGTTGTTGCCAATAGCGACTTCGGTAGTAGGCTTATTCTGGCGAATAAGGTTTATGTTCAAGAAAGAGGCATCGAGCACGATATCGCGATGATTTGTGATAAACACATTGGGGACATCATCGTTAATCATCTCAATTCCACTACACGAAACGCCGGCAGTAGTCTTGTGCTCAAGCATTTCGAGGAAAGGGTGCATAATGCCGATTTGGAAATCGCGCTTATTGGTGATTTTAAGGAGTTGTTGGCAGAACTGATCGTAGT
>JBJFEF010000142.1:5173-7899 GCA_051890435.1 Muribaculaceae bacterium | reverse complement strand
TTTCAGCACAATTCCACACTTTTCTCAAAAAAATTCCACACTCTATTATCACATTCTACACTTTAGTGTAAAATTCATAAAAATGGTAACTCATTTTTCAGTTTCACAACTTTCAGCTCCTATTCAGCCCATTCCCCTAATCAAATTTTCTCACGGGGGTGGTTTTTGCCCGAATTTTGGCAAATTCAGCACTGAAATTTGCTTTTCACAAGCGGTTGTGCTAATTTTGTGATCTAATTTTATTAGTTGTTATCTTTTATGGAAACTTTTCACGACTTATTAGTGCGCCGCCGCAGCATCCGCAAATACACCGACGAGGAAATTTCGGCCGACGACGTACAACTCATACTCGAGGCTGCCCTTATGGCTCCCTCTTCTAAGAATTGCCGCCCCTGGCAGTTTGTAACCGTTGAAGACAAGAAGAAGCTCGAGCTGCTCAGCCACTGCAAGGACTTCGGCGCAGCTCCCATTGGCAAATGCAGCCTCGCCATTGTGGTAAGTGCCGACCCCGCCATCACCGACACCTGGGTGGAAGATGCCACAATCGCCGCAACCTACATTCAGCTTCAAGCCGAGGCTTTGGGTCTGGGTAGCTGCTGGATTCAGATTCGCGGCCGTTTCTCGGGCGACGACGAGCCATCTGAAGACTATGTGAAGGCACTGCTCGACATGCCTGCCGACCTCCCTGTGCTCTGCATCATCACACTCGGCCACAAAGACGAGGAACGCAAGCCTTTCAACCCCGAAAAACTGCTTTGGGAGCGCGTTCACATCGGAAAATGGATTCCACAAGACATTGAATAGTGTGATGCGTATCGTAATTATTGGTGCCGGCAATGTTGCCGTAAACCTCGCAAAGGCTCTGAGCAAGCACTACGAAATAGCGCAAATATTCAGCCGCACTCTCACTAATGCCTCTCAGCTCGCCTCTGCAATAGGATGCAAATGCACCACCGATAGGCTCGACGAAATCACCCCCGACGCCGACACCTACATCATCTCGGTGAAGGACGATGCAATTGCCTCGATTGTGGAGCAAGTGCCCGACAATGGCGCTCTGTGGCTTCACACATCGGGCAGTGTGCCTATCGACGTGCTTTCGCTCCACCGCAAGCACTGCGGCGTGCTCTATCCCATGCAGTCGTTCTCAAAGCAAATAGAGGTTGACTTCGCCCAAGTGCCATTCTTCGTGGAAGGTTGCAACGCCCAAACTGCCCACGAAATCACCGCTCTTGCCAAGAGCCTATCACTAAGCGTCTATCCTGCCGACAGCGACACCCGCCGCCGTCTGCACATCGCTGCCGTATTCTCGTGCAACTTTGCCAATCATCTTTGGGCTCTTGCCGACGATGTGCTGCGCGAAGCCAACTTGCCATTCTCGGTGATGCTGCCTCTCATCAGCACCACAGTCGATAAGCTGCAACAGCTATCGCCCGCCGAGTCGCAGACAGGCCCTGCCGTGCGCCTCGACCATGCCGTCATCAGCAAGCACCTCTCAATGCTCACAGGCGACAAGCACAACATCTACGACACTCTCACCAAAAGTATAATCAAAAAACACCACAAAAAGTGAGCTCAATCAACTTCGACCTCCGCAAAATCCGCGCCATCGCCTTCGATGTCGATGGCGTTCTCTCTCCTTCCACCATTCCTATGGCTGAATCGGGCGAACCTCTTCGCATGGTGAATGTGAAAGACGGCTACGCCCTGCAGCTTGCCATGAAGATGGGCTATATCATCGCCATCATCAGCGGCGCCCGCACCGAAGCTGTGAAAGTGCGCTTCCACGGCCTCGGCATTGCCGACGTATATACCGGCGTTTCAATCAAGCTCCCTTGCCTCTTGAAGTGGATGGATAAGCACTCTCTCAAGCCCGACGAAGTGGCTTTTGTGGGCGACGACATCCCCGACCTCGAAGTGATGCGCCATGTGGGGCTTCCTGTCGCCCCGGCCGATGCCGCTCCCGAAGTGAAAGAAGTGGCTAAATACATTTCTCCCGTCGCCGGAGGTTACGGCTGCGGTCGCGACGTGATTGAGCAGATAATGAAAGCTCAAGGCACTTGGCTCGCCGACCGCCGTGCTTTTGGCTGGTGACAATTCCCATCATTCCCACACACCCTAAGACAACATCGCTTATGTCCAACCCTCTTGACAATCTCAATAAATATGAGGTGCTCCTCGCAAGCAACTCACCACGCCGTCGCCAGCTCCTTGCCGACCTTGGCGTCAACTTCAGCACCGTAGCACTCAACGACATCGACGAATCCTATCCGCCCGACACCCCGGCACTCGACGTAGCCCTTGTGGTAGCTCGCAAGAAGGCTGAAGCCTATCGCTCGCTAATCACATCCAACCAGCTCATAATCACCGCCGACACCGTAGTGATTTGCGACAACAAAGTGCTCGGAAAGCCCGCCGATGCTGCCGATGCCCGCCAAATGCTGCGATTGCTCGCCGGAAAGACGCATCATGTGGTAACCGGAGTCACAATCTCCACCGCAACACGTTCCGAAGCCTTCAAAGCCATCACCGAAGTTGACTTCGCACCGCTCACCGACACCGAAATCAGCTTCTACGTCGATAACTACCGACCACTCGACAAAGCCGGAGCATACGGCATACAAGAGTGGATTGGCTGCGCCGGAATCAGCGGTATTCGCGGCAGCTTCTACAACGTCATGGGGCTACCACTCCACCGCCTCTACACATCCCTCACCACATTCTGA
>JBJFEF010000142.1:0-5073 GCA_051890435.1 Muribaculaceae bacterium | reverse complement strand
TACACATCCCTCACCACATTCTGATGTCGCCACCCCTTCCCAAAGCACTTGATACACAGCGTAAATAGCCCCGTAGCAAGCCGGCAATGGGCATTGGCATAAAATCAGCAAAATGTTAAGCTGTATAAAATTCACGAAAAAAGTACCCAAAAAATTTGGAGATTAAAATAAAACCCACTAACTTTGCACTCGCTTTTGAGAAGCAACGGGATGTAGCTCAGTCCGGTTTAGAGTACTCGTCTGGGGGGCGAGTGGTCGCAAGTTCGAATCTTGTCATCCCGACCAACAAGCAATCAAGCCTCTGTAACACAGCAAGTTACAGAGGCTTTTTATTTTTCACCGTGACAAAATTGTGACAAAAGTTTTTCAGCATTGCCACAAAAACATATTTTCTCTTCATATTCATGCCGGTAGCACTATACAGCTGAACAACATAACCTCCTAACGAAAAAACGCTGCCCCCTTTCTCTTCATATTCATGCCGGTAGCACCATTCAGCCATATGACCCCTTACCCACACAAAAAACACGCTAATCGAAAATTGGCTGATTGGAAATTTATGGATTTTTCAGGAAGATGCGTAAAAATCTTGCCCATAAGAACATTATCTTTGCTGAAAATTTTGTAAAAACCGGCAAAGACAAGATGAAGTCATTTACAATAAGGTACATAAAAGAAAGCGAGAGAATAGAAAACTACTCTCCCTCTTTAAAAGTTTTCACAACGGAATAATCCTTATTGTGTATTGCTTCAAATTTGTCTCGCAAAGATATTACATAAATTTCAGAAATCAAATTTTTTCGTAAGAAATTTGTGAGTTATCATAGAATATTTAATAACTTTACATATAATTATGCTACGAATAAACATTTTAGTTTTATGAAGAAGATATTAGGACTTGATTTAGGAACAAACAGCATTGGCTGGGCAGTGGTCAACGCTAATGATGAATTAAATAAGGTGAATGGCATTGAGGCTGCCGGCAGTAGAATCATACCGATGACAGCCGATGAGCTAAATGCATTTAATAGTGGTAAATCATCGGAATCAAAGTGCTCTACACGAACTGATTATCGCAGCACCCGCAGGCTATTGGAGCGTGCAAAGCTTCGTCGCAGCCGATTGTTGAGAGTCCTTAATGAACTCGGTTTCCTTCCCGAGCATTTTGCTGCTCAGATTGACCGTTACGGAAATTTCATCGCAGGCAAAGAGCCAAAGCTGGCTTGGCGCAAAGATGCACAGGGTAAAATGCAATTTCTATTCAAGAAATCATTTGAGCAAATGGTGCATGAGTTTCATTGTGCTCATCCTGATTTGGTAGCAAACAACAAGCTTATTCCTTATGATTGGACCATATATTATCTGCGCAAGAAAGCTCTGACGCAGAAAATTACTAAAGAAGAGCTTGCATGGATTCTGCTCAATTTCAACCAAAAACGCGGCTACTTCCAGCTTCGTGGAGAAGACGAGGAGAAAGAGGGTGAGCGTAAGGAATTTATGGAACAGAAGGTAATTTCAGTCAAGCCTGAGGAGAATAAGAAAGGGAAAGGCAAGCAGTGGTATATTGCAGAGCTTGAGAATGGATTAACGTACAAGAGTACGAATGCAGGACTTCAAATGTGGCAAGGAAAAACTAAAGCTTTTATCGTCACTTACAAGCTCAATGAAGATGGCTCAATAAAGAAAGACAAAGAGGGCAACGACTGCTACTCTATGAGCATGCCTCAAAGTGAAGATGACTGGACCCTTCTCAAAGAGAAAACCAAGAAGGATATCGACTCATCGGGTAAAACTGTAGGCCAATACATCTATGATGCAATCCTTGCCAATCCCGATGTGAAGATTAGAGGCGGACTTGTTCGCACCATCGAGCGCCGATTCTATAAAGATGAATTGCACCAGATACTAACCACGCAGTGCGCTTTGCACAGCGAGCTGCACGACCGTGACCTATATGCAAAATGCATCGACAGCCTTTATCCTCTCAACGATGCCTACAGGCAAAGCATAGCGGGCAGAGACTTTGTGTATCTTCTTGCTGATGATATTATCTTCTATCAGCGACCACTGAAAAGCAAGACTTCGCTCATAGCCGATTGCCCTTTTGAATTGAGGCACGATAAGGATGGCAATGTATTCAACGTGAAGTGTGCCCCCAAGTCGCACCCGCTGTTTCAGGAATTCAGGATATGGCAGTTTATTGCCAATTTGCGCATTCTGTGCCGTGAGTGTGAAGTGAATGGACACATCACGACCGATGTGGATGTAACAACGAGATATCTCGGCACAGAGGCTCAAAGAGTAGAGCTTTTTAATTTCCTTTACGACCATAAGAGCGTGAAGCAGAAAGATTTGCTCGGTTTCTTCTTCAAGAAAAACGAAATTGGGCACTACCGATGGAATTATGTAGATGATCCCGACAAAGAATATCCTTGCAATCCCACTCGTGCCGATATGCTTGCTGCGCTGAAGAAACTTGAAAAGCTAACCGGCACATGCATAAGGCTGCTGCCGGCATGGCAAGAACAGAGTGAAGCCGGTGAGGGTGTTATAAGAGAAATGGAATTGTGGCACATTCTCTATTCGGTATCATCGGCATACGAGCTGCAAGCAGCTTTAGGCAGTTTCGCCCGCAAGAATCATTTGCCTGAAGAATTTGCAACAATAGCAGCAAAAATCAAGCCTTACGACCGCGATTATGCCTCTTATTCGCTTAAGGCTCTGAAAAAGCTATTGCCTCTTATGCGATGCGGTGAGATGTGGAGCTACGAAGCCATTGACGAATCCACCAAGCAACGTATTGAGAAACTAATCAATGGTGAAGTTGACGAAACTATTGCAGAGCGCGTGCGTGAGAAGTCAATGACATTCACATCGCCACACGAGTTCCACGGGCTGCCACTGTGGTTGGCTTGCTATGTGGTGTATAACCGACACTCCGAAGCCGAAACCGAAGAAAAATGGAAGTCGCCCGATGACATTCGCAAATTCGTTGAAGAATTTGGACAAGGCAAATTACGTAATCCGGTGGTGGAACAAGTGGTGCTCGAAACACTTCGCACCGTTGCCGACATCTGGCAACAATGTGGCACAATCGATGAAATCCACGTGGAGCTTGGCCGTGAAATGAAGAATCCTGCCGATAAGCGCCAGCGAATCTCTCAAACTATCACTGCAAACGAGAACACGAATGCCCGCATTCGCTACATGATGCAGGATTTTATGAATCCCGAGCTGCAAATTGAAGGCATAAGCCCCGATTCGCCATATCAGCAAGAATTGCTGAAGATTTATGAAGATGGCGCTTATGCATTAGATTCCGATGTGCCCAAGGACATACTGGACATACGCTCGAAATACGCCCAAAGCGAAGCCTCAAAGCGCCCATCGTCGAAAGAGGTGATGCGATATAAACTATGGCTGGAACAACGCTACAGGTCGCCATACACAGGCCAGACAATCCCTATGGCGCGACTATTCACAAGAGACTATGAGATTGAGCATATAATTCCACAAGCACGATACTTCGACGATTCTTTCTCGAACAAGGTTATTTGCGAAGCTGCAGTTAACAAGCTTAAAGGCAAACTGCTTGGATATGAATTTATCAAGGCACACCACGGCGAAATTGTGGATTGTGGATTCAATAAAAATGTAGAAATTCTCGACGTAGATGCCTATGAGCGGCTGGTGGCAAAAATGTATGCTACCAACAAGGCAAAACGCGAGAAACTCATGATGGATGATATTCCCGATTCATTCATTGCCCGACAGCTCAACGACTCACGATATATGAGCCGTTACATCCTTTCGCTATTGTCGCGAATTGTGCGTGACGACGATGAGCAAGAAAGCACATCAAAGCACGTTATTCCGGTGAATGGTGCAATTACCGACCGCCTGAAGCAGGATTGGGGTGTAAACAACAAGTGGAATGAGCTAATCCTGCCTCGATTCTTACGCATGAACAAAATTACCGGCACCACCAACTACACCTATGTGAACAAAGAAGGAAAAGTGGTACCCACCGTGCCCATGAGCCAGATGAAAGGCTTCAACAAAAAGCGCATCGACCACCGCCACCATGCAATGGATGCAATTGTCATAGCATGCGCCACCCGTAACCATGTTAACCTGCTCAATAACGAATCGGCTCGCTCAGGCAACAAAGAAATGCGATTTGCGTTGTCGAACAAACTGCGACGCAAGGAAGAAAAGCTGATTGATGGAGTGAAGAAAATGGTGTTCAAAGAGTTCTTTATGCCCTGGGAGAGCTTCCCTGCCGATGTGCTCAACACACTTCAAAGCATCATTGTGAGCTTCAAGAACAAAGTGCGGATCATACAGAAATCCTCCAATAGATACACCCGATTTGAGAAAAAAGACGGAATAATGAAAAAAGTGGAAGCCTCGCAGGATAGTAGCCGAAATGTAACCGTGCGAAAGTCGCTGCACAAAGACACTGTTTTCGGACTTGTGAATATTCGTAGGAAAAAGACTGTGAAAATAGCTTCAGCAATAAATTTCCCGGGTATGATAGTTGACACAGAATTAAAGTCATTGGTTCGTGCCTTGATTGAGAAGCATGGCAGCACAGATAAAGTGAAAAAACACTTTAAGGACAATGCCTCAGCCTATCAACAGTTTGATCTTAATAAAGTTGAAATCTACGAGTTCTCAAACGACTCCAATGAGCAGATGGTGGCAACACGTGCCGACTTGGTATCGAAGTTTAGTGATGCTGCCGGGAAAGAGGCGAAGATACTACAGCGAATAGAGGAAATCACCGACACTGGCATACAAAAAATCCTGTTAGCTCACCTTGAAGCAAATCGTGATAATCTGGAATTTGCATTCTCACCTGAGGGGCTGGTGCAGATGAACGAGAATATTACAGCACTTAACGGAGGTGTACAACACAAGCCAATAGTAAAGGCTCGATTTATGGAAACCCTTGGCATGAAGCATCCCAAAGGAACTTCAGGTTGCAAAGCGGCACAATATGTGGAGGCTCAAAAAGGTACCAACCTTTACTATGGTGTTTATGCCGATGACCAAGGGAAACGCTCATTT
>JBJFEF010000141.1:0-2188 GCA_051890435.1 Muribaculaceae bacterium | reverse complement strand
CTGGTGTGAATGTAGCGTATGTCGTAGCCCAGCAAGTGGATGCGCCAGCAAAGGTCGATTTCCTCCATGTGTGCAAAAAAGAGGCGGTCGAGTCCTCCGGCTTGCAGATACACTTCGGTGCGGACAAACAGTCCTGCTCCCGAGGCCCAGAAGATGCCCATGTCGGTGTCGTATTGTCCGTTGTCGTGTTCCACGGTGCCGAAGATACGGCCGCGGCAATAGGGATAGCCCAAGCGGTCGATAAAGCCACCGGCAGCTCCGGCATATTCAAACTGTGTCTTGTGGGTGTATGCCAGAATTTTAGGCTGGCAAGCAGCCACAGTGCGGTGGGTGCTGCAATATTCCAGCATCGGTTCCACCCAGTGCGGCGTCACCTCCACGTCGGAGTTGAGCAGAATGGTATATTGATATCTTGTAGCGCTGATAGCGCGGTTGTAGCCTTCGGCATAGCCATAGTTCTTGTCGAGCGGCAGCACCAGCACGTCGGGGAACTCGCGCTCAAGCACCTGAAGCGAGTCGTCGCTGCTGCCGTTGTCGGCAACAATCACATCGGCGATGTCGCTATTGGTGTGCTTCACCACCGAGGGCAGAAACTCGCGCAGCAGCTTCACCCCATTCCAATTGAGAATGATTACCGCCACCGGCTTCTTTGGAGTATTATCTTGAAACAATGCCATAAAAATGTCTCTTATTATCGGAATGTGAATTTTCTTCTTATGCCGTCACCTCGCTGCGAGCTATTGTGCCGACACCACCTCACCAATCATGGTGTCGGGATCGTCGGGCGAAATTGAGAGCAGACGCACCTGTGCCACAGTGTTCACCAGTGCCTCGGGAGCATCGCTCACCTCCACACGAATGTAGTTGTCGGTGAATCCGTGCAAGGGCAATCCAGGCTGCGGTTGCTCAAAGAGCACCGGGCGCACAGTGCCCACATAGCGCTGCATAAAAGCACGCAACTTGCTGTCGCTCAAGGCAATCATCTCGCCGGCACGCACGCTCTTGGTGTGCTGATCTACCACATGGTCGATAGTGCGCAAAGCAAGGGTGCCCGGACGCTCCGAATAGGGGAACACATGCAGGCGCGTGATGTCGAGCCCTACCACAAACTGCTTCGATTCCTCATAGAGCTCCTCAGTCTCGCCTCGCGTGCCCACCATGAGGTCCACCCCGATAAAAGCATCGGGAATGAGCCGCTTAATCATCTCCACCTTGTGGGCAAAAAGAGCCGAATCGTAGTGGCGGCGCATCAGCCGCAGCACCTCGTCGCTGCCACACTGCAGCGGAATATGGAAATGAGGCATAAATGCACGCGAGCGGGCACAGAAGTCGATAATCTCATCGGTGAGCAAGTCGGGCTCAATCGACGAGATTCGGTAGCGCTCAATGCCCTCCACACCATCAAGAGCAGCGATAAGGTCGATGAAGCGCTCTCCGGTGTTCTTGCCAAAATCGCCGATATTGACTCCCGTAATCACAATCTCCTTGCCACCCTCGGCAGCCACATCGCGAGCTTGCGACACAAGATCGGCAATAGAGCCACTGCGGCTGCGGCCGCGGGCAAACGGAATGGTGCAATAGCTGCAGAAGTAGTCGCAGCCATCCTGCACCTTCAGGAAATAGCGAGTGCGGTCGCCACGCGAGCAACTCGGACTGAACGCCCTGATATCCTTCGCCGGCGTAACCTCCACCTGCGGCTTGCGTGTGGCGAGCCAGCGGTCGAGATAAGCCGAAATCTCCATCTTCTGCTCCGAGCCAAGCACAATATCCACACCTTCAATTTCAGCCACCTCATCCTTCTTGAGCTGTGCGTAGCAGCCCGTCACCACAATCACGGCATCGGGATAGCGGTGAGCCAGGCGGCGAATCGTCTGGCGACACTTCTTGTCGGCAAGTTCGGTGACGCTGCAAGTATTCACCACGCAGATGTCGGGCACCTCACCCGGCTGAGCACGACGAATACCCCGCTCCGCAAAAATCCGTGCGATAGTAGAAGTCTCAGCAAAATTCAGCTTGCATCCCAGAGTGTGAAACTCAGCCGTGCAGTTATCGAAAGAAGAAATATCAGTCATTCAAAAAAACAGTTAAAAAACAAATCCACCAAACGCCCCACGGCATTTGTGCTGCAAAGTTACAACAAACGAGCGGAAAAACAACAAGCCCGCTTGATTGTTTTTCCCGAGTGCCG
>JBJFEF010000140.1:0-8000 GCA_051890435.1 Muribaculaceae bacterium | reverse complement strand
TTGTATCAGATATTCCGACGGTTTCAAATCGTCAACCGCTTGCAAGCCGATAGCGGTCTGCCAAGCATAGCTTTTTTCTCTTTTCTGAGGCTCGCCTTGCGTTATATATTCTTCAAAGTCATTCATCAAATGTCGTATTGTTGCACCATTTAGGTGCTGATTCTTGATATTATCCACAAAATTAATGCCTTTACCATTATTTATCAAATCTTTTCAACAAGTTTTTCCAACAAGTTGTCGGGGGGGAGACTTGGTTTGGGCAGAGGGTTAGTGGCGATGAGGGTTATGCCAGAGATATGGGGGCGAAGTGGTCGGGGCGGTGGAAGTCGGGGGCGGGGATTGGGATTGGCGCCCACGAGAGGAAATGGGGCTTCAGGAGGCAGTCGCCGCACTTATACACATTTCCCATCATTTGCCCGGAGAAAGCCCGGATTTGGTGCTTAAAAAGCGCCGTAGCGGGGATTATGAGCGACAGTTGCCACTCCACTTTGCCCACACGCTCGGCAAAAGGCTCGCGACCGAGCGACGACCAGCGCTTCACGCTGTCGAGCACATCCTTGGGGGCAGGTTCACGGCCTTCGCGACCGGGGCCGCAGGCAATGAGCAGAGTGCCGGCGCAGTTGCACTCAAAGTTGTAGTAGGGGCCGTCGGGTGAGGGCTGGATGAATAGTTCGCAGCAACTGTCTTCCCACACCTTGCCGTTGTCGGCAGGAGCGACGGCAGCTACGCTGTCCTCGGCAACGCGATAGTTGACCAGGAGGGCATCGCCGGTGTGAGCAATGCGGAAACGGGCACTTGGGGCGTAGGGGAACTCTTGCTGCCAGTTGACGCAGGCAATGTCATTGTATTGCACTCCGGCGGCATCGAGCACGGAAGCCACATCGGCAGGCTCACGCACCGCAGAGTTGATTTTCTTGATAAGTAGCATAATGTATGGGGGTTTATTGGGGTGTCAGGGGTGGAGGTGGCGGGAGCGGAGGTAGTTGAGGAGGAATTGGGGGCGGTCGGTCTGAATGATTCGGGCGCCGAGGCGGTCGATGAGATAGCCGTAGCCTTCATCGAAGTTGCGCAGCGAGGCATCGTCGTCGTGAGCACCCGCCATGGTGTCCCACAGGGTGTTATACCAAATGAGAGAGCGTCCGCTCAGCTCAGAGGCAAGGCGCAGTGGCAGCGGATTGGCATCTGACTTGAAAAGGAGCTCGAAAGCCACAGGCTTGAAGCCCGAGATGAAATCCTCAATTAGTTGACCTGCGTTATCGTTGTCGAGATTGACGATGGGCATATAGATGACTTTATCGAGATAATTGCCAAATTGAGCTATCACTTTGTCGGCAGGCTTGGAGCCTTTCATGATGATTTGCTTTTCGGTTCCGGTTTTCTTTAGGAGGGCATACACCTCGTTGAAGTAGCGGTCGGCTTTGTCGAGGTTGACCATGATTTTGCCTTTTGCGAGAAGCAGAGCCTCTTCGAGAGTGGGCACTTTGTGGATTGTGCGAATGGCGCATCCGTTTTTCAGCTTCAGCTTGGCGATAGAGTCCCAGGTGATTTCGGCAATTTTGCCCTTTCCGGTGGTGGTGCGGTTGAGCGAAGCGTCGTGCATGAGAATGAGCACGCCGTCTTTTGTGCGCTGCACGTCGAGTTCCACAATATCCACGCCCATATTTATGGCACTTTCGATTGCGGCGAGGGAGTTTTCGGGGAAGTTTCGCCAGTCGCCGCGGTGAGCTGCAACGAGCACAGAAGATTGGTCGCACGAAAGCAGCTTCCGGCGAATGGAATCAGCCCGGTTTTGCGAGCTTAACTGAAGGATGCTGCACATGAGCAGCAGCAAAAACACACATTTTTTCATCATTGCAGGCAAGAGAATAATTTTTTAGTGATATTATCAAAGTCACGCTTCAGTGTTGGTTAGCGAGCCGGGAGAAGAGGGAGAAGAGGGCTGCGACGCACTCCGACTCGGTGATGCCGGAGGGGAAGCCATAGGCAGCCATCACAGCACGGTCGTTACGGCGGTGAGCTTCGCGCAACTCAGCCGGCATCAGCACGGGGTCGTAGAGGTCGGCAAGCGACGAGTCGGGATAGAGGGCGCGAGCGTTGAGGATGGCTTGAGCCGACTGCTCAATGCGCTCACGTGCAGCCTCATCAGCCTGCGGCCAGTGGAAGTTGTTGTAAACTACGTCCTTTGAGTAGCGATAGTCCGATTTTAGCCTACCACACACCGTTCGAATCCAAGCCATGTGCACATTGCTCTGCAACACACCGAAGTGATAAAGAGTAGCATTGGGGATAATATGCACAGCATCACTCGAGAAATCAGTGTGCTCAAGAAATCCCATAGGGATATATCTTCTCTTTTCAGATGAAACACGAGGAATGATGATGTAATTCCCTTCGGGCATATTTTCAACTTGGAATCGTGTTGGGCGGTCGGCAAGTTTCAGAGTAGATGCACGCTTGCTTGCAAGGCGGAAATTGCGCACATTCTCCACCCGCTTCAGGCAGTGTGGCATTTTCTTGATTTCGGCAGGAGAGCAGTTGCCAAGCCACAGGCAATAGCGAGGCTTTTGGTGAATAAATTCCTGCGCTCCATACCATGGGCGGAAATACTGCCGTGATTGAGGCTCTTTGGCAATGAAATCGAGCATTTCTTCCTCGGTGAAAAGATAGTTGCCATCGTCGATAGGCTGATTGCCGATACCAATTTCGGGCACATCGGCAAGGGGCTTGGGGCGGCTTCCCACAAACACATCATCGCCCTCGATGAGATAGGCATTGATGTGGCACACTTCGCGTTTCAGCTCGCCCGAGAACAGAAATTTGTGCTTAGCCGGGCGGTGGCTGAAACCCACAATCACGCAGTGAACGTGAGCTTTGATGCTCGCCTCGCTGTCCCAGCGGAAAGTGTGGTGGGCAAAATTGATGGAGATGCCGTCGTCGTGCATAAGCGGTTGCCACAAGTCGGCAACCTGCTCACCCTGAGTGATAGAATTGGTCGATACCAAAGCCGCAGCAACGTTGGTGCCACGCATATAGTCGGCGGCACGCTTATACCAAGCGCCCACATAGTCGATGTTTCCCACATTACGCCACTTGGCACCAAAAGTGGCAATCATATCCTGCTTTTGAGCCTGCTCCATCATACGGGCACCGATAAAAGGCGGATTTCCGATGATGTAGCTAAGCTTAGAGGGCTCAATTACACTCTCCCAAGGAATTGAGAGGGCATTACCCTCGTGAATATTGGCATAGCTTTTCAGAGGAAGGAAGTCGATATCCTTTCCCACAATACGTTCGGTTTCGGCAAGCATCTGCGCCTCGCTAATCCACAGTGCGGTAGTAGCCACAGTCACGGCAAAATCGTTGATTTCGATGCCATAGAATTGGTTGATATTCACCTTGATGGGGCTTTCAAACATGCGAGTCTGGAAATATCCGTGGTCGCAGAGGGCAAAAATGGCGCGGTTTTCGAGGCGACGTAGCGATAGATAAGTTTCGGTGAGGAAATTACCGCTACCGCAAGCCGGGTCGAAGAATGTGAGAGAAGCGAGCTTGTCGCGGAAAGCATTGAGGCGGGTTACAAGAGTTTTGTCCACTTTTTCTTCAAGGATAGCATCAAGTTCACGGCGAAGGTCGTCGAGGAAAAGCGGGTCGATAACTTTGTGGATATTTTCGATAGAAGTGTAGTGCATACCACCCTTTCGGCGAGTTTCGGGATTTAGAGTACTTTCAAAAACACCACCGAAGATTGTTGGAGAAATCATCGACCAGTCGAAGTCGAGCGAAGCATGGTGAAGCAGGAGCGAGCGAATCTCGTGGGTGAAAGGAGGCACATCAATCTCCTCGGCAAACAGACCGCCATTAGTGTAGGGGAAAGCGGCAAGCTCGGGCTTCAGGAATCGGCTACGCTTATTAATCGGGGTGTTAAGCACCTTGAAAAGCTGCATCAGCGCATCGCGCATATCCTCGGTGTCGTAGTGAGCCATATAGTCGTGGAAAATGTCGCGCCGACCGAAAACGCCGGCATCTTCGGCATAGAGGCAGAACACAAGGCGCACGCAGAGCACATTGAGGCATCGGAGTGTTTCGGGGTCGTCGTCGCCATATTCGGCAATAAAAGCATCATAGATCTTACCGACGATCTCGCCGGCTTTCATCGACACCTCAAATTCCTTTTGCAAGTGCTCGTTGCCGGTTTCAACAAGGAATCGCAAGCGGTAGTATTCGCGACCGAGGTTGCAAAGCTCCACGCGATGCGGCTCACTGTTGGGATTCTCCATATCGTAGATGTCGAACTCAGCGAAATTGCAAGTCACAATCCACCGAGGGTGTTGCGACACCTTTAGCGTCATGGCATATCGCTGAGCCTGCTGGAATGGGGTGAGTTTAGTGCCATCGGATTGAAGGATGGTTTTTCGCAAGTCTTTGCCAAGGGATTTTTGCTCAATCATCACGCGCGTGGAGGGTATCATCACATCGATGAACGAAGTGTGGTCGAGCTTCGCCTGCTGCTCAAACTGCAAGAACAGCGACGGATTTTCCACGCCGAACACTTCAGTGACGAGTTCGGTCCAAAACACTTGGCTTTCGCCCTTCTCATATCCACGCCCTTTCCAGCGGCGAGCAAATGCTTCAGCCGCCTGAGCCTGTTGCTTCTCGGTTTTCATCTCCAAATAAATTTTGTTCGCAAAAGTAGCAAACTCTTTGCAAACAATCCACAACTTTTGCTGAAAATGCACGGGCAATAGTGATAATATTGTGGAAACCGGAGGTGGAAAGGGATAAAAAGTGATGAAATTGTTATTGTATTGTGGATTTTTCTGAGTAATTTTGCGGTGATAACGGGTGGCTGAGTGTGCGTGAAATGCGCTGAAACAGTCATCGGAAGCCCTAAGAACTGATATTTTGCGATATGATAGATTTCACCCCGATAGCTCGAATGGTGTTCCACAACCGGCTGGTTGAGGCGCAGCGATTTGTGAATCACGGCGACACGGTGCAGCGCGAGGAGCTGGATATGCTTCTGCAGCAGGCATCGCGCACCGAGATAGGGCTGAAATATGGCTTCGGCGACCGTATGACCTACGCGCAATTCAGGGAACGGGTGCCGCTGCACAGCTATGAAGACCTGCGCCCCCACATCATGCGCATGGTGCGCGGCGAGAAGAATGTGCTGTGGCGCGGCGAGGTGAAGCGCTATGCGCAGTCGTCGGGCACGAGCGACGGCAAGAGCAAGTATATACCCATCAGTGATGAGTCGCTCAGGCGCTGCCACTACCGCGGAGGCAGCGACGTGGTGGCGCATTATCTCAATATCAACCCCGAGAGCCGCATGTTTTCGGGCAAAGGCTTCATACTTGGCGGCAGTTTTGCCAATGAGCTGAATGTGCCCCGAGGAGTGCAGGTGGGCGACCTATCGGCAAACCTTATTGCCAACATCAACCCTGTGGTGAACCTGGTGCGCGTGCCCGACAAGGCAACAGCCCTCATGGAAGATTGGAGCCGCAAGCTGCCAGCCCTTGTGGAGGCAAGCCGCAAGCAGAACATCACCAACATATCGGGTGTGCCATCGTGGCTTCTCACGGTGCTCAAAGAGGTGATAAAGCGCGAGGGAGCCGACACCATTCACGATGTGTGGCCCAATCTAGAGGTGTTCTTCCACGGCGGAATCAGTTTTGAGCCTTATCGCGCGGAGTATGCTTCGATTTGCGACAACAGCCGTATGCACTATATCGAGACCTACAACGCCTCGGAAGGCTTCTTTGCTGTGCAGTCGTCGGTCGAAAGCAATGCGATGCTGCTGCTGCTCGATGTGGGAGTGTTTTATGAGTTTATTCCGCTCGACGACATCGACAGCCCGTCGCCACGGGTGTTGCCACTGTGGGAAGTGGAGGCAGGGAAGACCTACTCGCTCGTGATAACCGCCAACAACGGACTGTGGCGCTACAAGATAGGCGACACGGTGCGAGTGGAGCAGACGTCGCCGGTGAAGATAAAGATTGCGGGACGCACCAAGCACTTCATCAACGCCTTTGGCGAGGAGCTGATGGTGCACAATGCCGATGAGGCTATTGCCCGCGCTTGCCACGACACGGGAGCACGCATCGCCAACTACACGGCAGCTCCGGTGTATGCCCACGGCGAGAGTCACGGACATCATCAGTGGCTCATAGAGTTCAACCACATGCCAGCCGATATGGAGGCATTTGCCGATGTGCTCGACCGCCACCTGCAATCGGTGAACAGCGACTATGAGGCGAAGCGCGCGGGAAGCATCTTCCTCGACCGCCTCACCATCACCGAAGCCCGACAGGGACTCTTCGACGCCTGGCTCGGGAGCACCGGCAAGCTTGGCGGACAGCGCAAGGTGCCACGCCTGAGCAACGACCGCAAGATAATGGAATCGATGCTTGCAATGAATGAGAGCAAATGAATATAGTATATAAAAACCAAAAATCAATAACAACAACCAGCAATGCGCAAACTAACATTTACACTTATCGTACTGCTCGGCTCGATGCTGACAGCGATGGCGGGACAGCCAAAATATGTGTTTTATTTCATCGGTGATGGAATGGGACTGGGACATGTGCTTTCAACCGAAACCTACAACCGCACCGTACTCGGCAACAGCGAGCATATCACCATGCTGCAATTTCCGGTGACAACGATGTGCACATCCTACTCGGCAAGCAGCAAAATCACCGACTCGGCAGCTGCCGGAACGGCACTTTCAACAGGAACTAAAATCAACAATTACGCCCTTGGCATCACCCCGTCGGGCGAGAATTGCTACAGCCTTGCCACCGAGCTGAAGAAGCAGGGCTACGGCATAGCGATAGCTTCGTCGGTGCCTATCGACGATGCTACACCGGCAGCATTTTATGCCCATGTAGCGAATCGCAAGATGTTTTATGAGATAGGACTCGACCTTGCCAAGAGCGGCTACGACTTCTTTGCCGGAACCAAGCTGCGCGGCCTCAAAGACAATGACGGCAAGGAAAACGACCTGATGAAGACAATCAAGAAGAGCGGCTATGAGGTGGTGTATGGAGCTGAGGGCTACAACCGCGAGAAAGGCAAGAAGCATCCCAAGATGCTCCTTCTGAGTGAGGATAACGGTCAGGAACACAATGGCTTCACCATCGACAGCACAGCCACCAACCTCACACTGGAGTTTATCACGGCAGCCTGCATGGAGCACCTGCAGAAGTATAGCCCCGACAAGTTTTTCATGATGGTGGAAGGCGGCAACATCGACTGGGCTGCCCATGCCAACGATGGCGGAACGGTGATTAAGGAGATACTCAATTTCAACAAGTCGATTGCGCTTGCCTATGAGTTCTATAAGCAGCACCCCGAAGAGACGCTTATCGTGGTCACTGCCGACCACAACACCGGCGGCATGGCATTGGGCGTGAGCAAGGGCCCGAAGGAGGTTGATCTGAGCGTGTTTGACTCACAGCGCACTTCGCTTGAACTATTCCAGAAATATTGCTTCGACCTGCAGAAGAGCGGCAAGCAAATCACATGGGATGAAATGAAGGAAATACTGAAGGCAAAACTCGGACTCTTTGGAGCCGTGAAGGTGAGTGAGAAGCGCGAGAAGGCGCTCAGAGAGGCATTCAACCGCACGTTTGTCACTCGCGATGCAGGCGACGAGAAGACGCTCTATGCCACCTTCAGCGAGTTTGTGAAGATAGTATTTGACGTGCAGAACCATTGTGCCGGAATAGGGTGGACATCGACCAACCACACGGGCGATTTTACACCGGTGTTTGCCGTGGGTGCCGGAGCAGAGCAATTCGGCGGTTTGCGCGACAACACCGACCTGCCACGCATTATGCTTCGCCTTGCCGGAGCAGAAGATAAATAAAAATCTCCAAAAAAATTGAGAATATTATTAAGGAATGGCGTGCCTATTGAAAAAAGTGCGCCATTTTTTTAAGAAAAATAGTATTGGAACAAAGAAAAATGCAATTTTTTTGTTTCGCGACGAAAAA
>JBJFEF010000139.1:0-2197 GCA_051890435.1 Muribaculaceae bacterium | reverse complement strand
CCTCCGTTGAAGTCTATCCGCATCACCTCTCCATACGGAATGAGGCGGCATCCCATCGACAAGGTCTATAAGTTCCACAACGGCATCGACCTTGCAGCCCGATACGAGAATGTGTATGCTATGTTCGACGGCATCGTTGCCGAGGTGGGAAGCAACGCCTCCGCAGGCAAGTTCGTCACCCTGCAGCACGGTGCGCATCTTGAAGTCACCTATATGCACCTCTCACGGATTCACGTTGCCAAGGGTGATTACGTATTGTCGGGCGACATCGTGGCTCGCAGCGGCTCCACCGGCAAAAGCTCCAGCCCCCATCTCCACATCAAAGCCACCTACCGCCACCGCAGCATCAACCCTGCCGTATTGCCGGGATTGTGATCGGGGGTGAGATTGGTGGGGAGTGAGTATGATTTTCGGGGCTATCATACTCATTTACTAATAATTGCTAAATGTGGGAAAATTGTCGGTGAAAGGTTTTGTGGGATGCCTCCATCGCTGTAATTTTGTGGTATCGGAGGTGACTGCAAAAACGCTTGCCGCCTCCGGCAAATGAAAAAACTTTGTTTACTTTGATTGATTTGTCCATTGGCTCAAAAACACACATTTTATTAACCAAAAAAGCAGAAAAGCACAATGAAAGAATTTATGTTTGAAGAGGATGAGATTCCTTTTGGTACGCTGGCTCGTTTCGGTCTCACGCGCGATATGATTGAGGACTTGCCTACTCAGGAACTGCAACGTATCTACAACGGCAAGGTGTCTTCGGTATTGCCGATTCACGTCGCTGATGATGCCGGTAACATCATCAAGTCGCACACCCGTTTCAAGTTTGTCCACCAACCCGGCGGTGACGTGGATGTGGTGTTCTTCCCGGTTCTCAACAAGGCTGACTTGTCGCAATTCTCCGAGGATGAGCATGCTCGTTTGCTCGACGGCGAGGCGATTGTCACTGAAATGGACCTGGACGAGAACGGCGGTGAAACCTTGTCGTTCGTACAGATCGACCGCGACACCAACCAGCTTATGGCTGTCCCGGTTTCTGTCCTTTCCCGAAATTTCAGTTATGTGACCGACAGCTTGCATCTTGCATCGAGCGAGACCAATATTCTCCAATCGGGTATGCCGCTGCCGGTTATGGCTGACGACGAGTTTGTGACTATCGGCGTTGACCTAAGCCGCACAATCGGTCTGCGCATCTCCAAAGGCGACATCAACGCATGGCGTAGTGACACGAAACGTGACTGGGAAAAGTACAACTTCGGCATCAACGGCTGTTGGGTCTCCGACGGGAACAACGGTCTTGTGTATATCCCCGAGGAGAAATACGACGACGAGATGTGGGCTGAGATGTCAAAGCGTAACAGTCTGCAAACACAGTCAAGCCGCATAGCACGATAAAGGGTCTGTATCCTATTGAGAAAACTATGGTTCTCACTCCTTGATTCGGGTGGGAACCTGCTATTAACCGCAAAAACACATATCTCTATGTCGAAATCAAAAAACAAGAAGAAAAAGCTGCACAAGAAGAACAATACCAAGCTTGCTCAGGCTGTAATGCCCGATACGTTCATCAGTGAGGACCACCTTATCGAACTTCACCAGGAGGGGAAGATAAGCCTTGTGTTTTATGTCACACACCTTTCTCCTGAAACCAGGGAGGAATACTTTGATTTCTGCCGTAAGAACAATATCCCTTCGGGCAAGGAGGAGTCTGCCGAGCAGTATCTCTGTTATCGCGAAAACCGTCTCATTGATGCCATTGAGGAGGGCAACATCTGATTGGTATGGCACTGAGAAGGGACTCTAATCCTCGCGAGATGGACTTGCAGCCGGGGTTGCAGGAGATTTTGCTGCGCAACGGTATGCAGGCTCACGTCGTGGCTGACGGCAGCGGCTACAAGCTGCTTGTGCAGGGACACGACTCTCCGCTGATGAGCTATGGCATCACAGAGAAACAGATGCTCGCTCTCACCGACTGGGGCAGCAACTACGCCAACAAACTTGCCTACAACACTTTCGCAAAGGTGGTTGCCGATGATTTCTATCTGCCACGTGACTTCGTCCACGCACGCAATGCCGGCGGTCGCGTGAATATGGGTCTGCACGGCTACCGCATCGCTGATGGCGAGTATGGCTTCCATCTGCGACGCGTGGGCGGACGGTTGTTCTATCCTCCCACTACTCTTGTGGTGCCGGAGCG
>JBJFEF010000138.1:0-2201 GCA_051890435.1 Muribaculaceae bacterium | reverse complement strand
TGAGCGAGCCACACTGAGCCACGATGGCTCGACCCAGCTCGAAGTGGAGCTCTTGACCCTGGCGTAGCTTGAGGTGCTGCTTGAAGATGCCGAAATATTGCTCGAAAGCGGCAATGGCATCGCCGTCGGGGTCGTCGTAGTTGATGCCGAGACCACCGCCCACGTTGAGAATTTGCAGCTTCACGCCGCGAGCCTCAAGGCTGTCGAGAAGCTCGTTGGCTTTCTCGCAAAGCATGACGAAAGGCTCGGTTTCGCGTATTTGCGAGCCAATGTGGAAGTGCAAGCCTATAAGCTCCACATTGGTCATGGCAAGAGCAGCATCGACCACGTCGTTGAGCTGAGGGATGTTGATTCCAAACTTGTTCTCGTTGAGGCCTGTGGTGATGTATTTGTGTGTATGCGCGTCGATATTGGGGTTTACACGAATAGCGATGCGGGCAACTTTGCCTTTATCGGCTGCAATCTCGTTGATAACCTCCAATTCGGGGAGCGACTCCACATTGAAGCAAAATATGTCGCTGTCGATACCGGCAGCAATTTCCTTGTCGGTTTTCCCTACACCGGCGAAGGCAATTTGGTTTCCGGCAAATCCGGCGCTGATGGCAGCTTGAAGCTCGCCACCGCTCACGCAGTCGATACCCAGTCCTGCCTGGCGAATTTGCTCGAGAATAGCGGCATTGGCGTTGGCCTTCACGGCATAGTGCACCTTGAAGGGGAAGCCGTCGATGCAGCGCTTCACTTCGCTGAGCGTAGCCTTGAGCAGAGCCATATCGTAGTAGTAGAACGGCGTGGGGATTTGCTCGAATTTCTTTAATGGAAAATTCATAAATGTGAAAAAAATATGTAGATTTAGTCTTTTTTGAAAATGTGCTTGCTGAGCAGATTGAGGGTGCGCACCTTGTCTTCTTTCTTGACGAGGAACGACACATTATAGTTGCTGCCACCATAGGAAATCATGCGCACAGGCACGTCTTTGATGGCTTCGAGAGCGAGAGCTTCGATGCCGGTGTTGTGCCACTCAAGGTCGCCGACAACGCAGATGATAACCATGTCGCGGTCGATGGTTACGGTGCCGAATTTCTTGAGGTCGTCGAGGATTGGGTCGAGGTTTTTCTCGCTGTCGATAGTGACCGAGACGCCCACCTCGGAAGTGGCAATCATGTCGATAGGCGTCTTGTAGGTTTCGAAAATCTCGAATACCTTGCGCAAGAAGCCGTAGGCGAGGAGCATGCGTCCCGACTTGATTTTAATGGCAGTGATATTGTCTTTGGCGGCGATTGCTTTGATTTCGCCGTTGCCATTGGTGTTGTGAATGAGAGTTCCCTTTGCCTCGGGACACATGGTGTTGAGGAGGCGCACAGGGATATTATTGAGCTTGGCGGGAAGCACGCAAGTGGGGTGTAGGATTTTGGCACCGAAATAAGCGAGCTCGGCGGCTTCCTCGAAGTGGAGCTCATCGACGGGCGATGTTCCCTCTACGAATCGCGGGTCGTTGTTGTGCATACCGTCGATGTCGGTCCAGATTTCTATTTCGTCGGCGTTGATAGCGGCACCGATGAGAGAAGCGCTGTAGTCGCTACCGCCACGCTGGAGGTTGTCGATTTCGCCGTAGGCATTGCGGCAAATGTATCCTTGGGTGATGTAGATTTCGGCGTCGGCATATTTTTCGAGCAGAGCCACGAGCTTCTGCTTGATGTATTGTGTGTCGGGCTCACCGTTCTTGTCGGTGCGCACATAGTCGAGAGCCGGGATGATAACCGATTTCACGCCAATTGAGTGGAGATAGATGTTCATGAGGGCGGTTGACATAAGTTCGCCCTGTGCGAGGATTTCTTTCTCTTCGAAGATGGTGAAAAGGTCTTTGGTGAACGAACGGATATAGTTGAAGCAAGCCTTGATTTCGGTGGAAGCAGCCTCGCGGTCGGCCTCGTTGTCGAAAAGGTCGCGGATAGTGGTGAAATACTTCTTTTCAAGGATATTGATAGTTTCCTTGGCACCATCGATATTGTGCTTATAGAGATAGTCGGATATTTCGACGAGAGTATTAGTAGTGCCCGACATAGCCGAGAGCACCACAATATTTTTACCACGCTCAACGACGAGTTTAGCTACATTCTTAATTCTTTCGGCGGAGCCAACCGAAGTTCCTCCAAATTTCAAGACTTTCATCTGATACAAAAAATTTATAAATTAAGTATATT
>JBJFEF010000137.1:0-2204 GCA_051890435.1 Muribaculaceae bacterium | reverse complement strand
AGCGTGCATATCACTATGTATGGCAATGCCGGTTCCAGCACCGCCACCACCGCTCCAAGCAGTGTGAATAAACTCCTTCCAATGTTGTTCATCATTTCCTCCATATCTTTTTTATTTTTATCATATCATCCTGTCTGTGAAGTAGTAGTTCTGGGTTGATTCGATTCTTCCGTTCACATAGTGGTAGAGTGTGCGATAGTAGAGCACAGTGGCGTTCTTTGTGACAAGCATATTTTCATTTGCTGTGGTAATGTCCGGCGGTATCGGCATATTCCATTCAGCGTTGCCTGTCTTACGGCTATAAACTCCATGTGCTTCAAACAAAGCATACCATCCGTCGGAAGCAAGATTTACTTTATCATTTTCATACACCTTTCCGTCATTCTCGCCTTGCGGAACTCCGTTTATAGTGCTGGCTATGTATTTGTAGTAAGTCTGGCAATCACTTTCTCTGGGGACACCGACAATGAGCCACACATTGCTCTCAATCACTTCATTTTCGTTATCAGAGATATAAGCCATCATCAATGACTCCCAGCGCTCTGAAGTGCTATCGAAGTGACGTAATCCTTCAGGACCAAGGTCGTAGCGCATCTTTCCGTCGTTGTCATAAAACCTAAGCACAGCAAAGCCTGTAGCGCTATCAATACCGAAGTCAATGTTTTTGTGCTTCTCGCCATTAACAGGACTGCCGAACACTTCCATCATTCCGTCAGCAATCCTTATGTATGCACTATCCTGCCCACCTGTTTCGAGAGCTGAGACTATCAGATTTTCTATCAGGGCTTTCTGGGCGAGGAGGAGGTAGGTCGCCACAACTTCCTGCTTGGCGGTCTCCTTCCAATAGGCGGCTCCGCCATCTGTGCCAGGCTCTTTGTCGCTGCTCTTGGCGTGCGACTGCTGGCACGAATAGAACTTGTTGTAGTGCACTACGGTATCAAACCACTCGTTGCCTATGCTGCTATCATAGAACTCGTAGCCGTCATCAATCTTCGACCACATCTGCGGTCCGCGCACGTTAACGCCATCGCCTATCAGCTGTATCTCTGGTGTATAAGCCACCACAGTGCCGCCATAGACCATACGGAACCTGACGTATTTCTTCGGTTTCAGTGTGTTGAGCTTGCTTGCTGAAAGTCCTACACCATCAAAGTTGGCTACACCGACTCCACTACCACTTCGCAGCGTCTCGCAGCCATACCAAGTGCTATCATCATCCACACAGTATTGTGCAGCTGCCGAAGGCTCGTTCACGTTCTGTTTCAGAAAATCATAGCTGGTAGTGTTGGCTCCCACGGTTTTATAGCCGGTGACTGTTATCCTTTTGCTGAAGGTGTAACCTTGCTCCACTTTCAGCGCATCAACCGAAGCTTTGATGTTGAACACCACCGCATCGGCACCATCATCGCCGGGGGTTCCGGGGTCGCCCGGTGAACCCGGCTCTCCAGGTTCACCCTTAAACTGTCCACGGTCCTCCCATTTCTCGGCAGTCCACACCCATAGATGCCCATCGACATCGCTCACCCACGCATCATTTTCCTTCGTCTCGCAGTATAGAGCCATATCGCCATACACCGCACCGTCGGGAGTATAGATTACTTGGGTCTTGATGCTGTTGTTATCGTATAAATCGACAAGGAAAGGCTTTTTGCGCATCTCAGCCGTAACGCCGGTATTCTCACGCCACGCGCCATACTCGCCTTCGTCCATACCGTGCCCTATCACATGACCGCGAATGTTGATGCTCGCACCGTCGGTACCGTCTTTCACCACTGGCAGCTCAGGTGAATAAGCCACATCCACCCCTTGATACATCAGCTTGAACTTGATGCCGGTAGTGACGTTGGCGAGGGTGTTTTTCAGCACACCCATATAGGCTTTCATCATCACGCCGTCACCGCTATCAACCGAAAGTGTCTTGCACGCAGTCCACGAGCCGCCATCCACGCTGTAATATGGTCGTGGCTCGTTGGTGACCACTATGCCCGAAGCCCAATCATACTTGGTAGTTGTAGCTCCCACGGTCTTATAGGCGGTCACTCTCATATCACTGCCGACCGTTCCGTCAGCATTCTTCTTCACCACCGATGCCGACGGCTCAATCCTCCACACCACGGCGTCTTGTCCGTCGCGGTTGCGGTATATTCTGGTGCTTCCTTGAGCTTTGTACGCCATAAGTCAATCCTCCTTGTCAATCAGTTTCA